>JBGASI010000401.1:1405-9089 GCA_044229815.1 Vicinamibacteria bacterium
AAGGCCATCACCCAGCTGTGGGCGTGCGTGCCGCGGACTGGCAGCCCGAAGAGCCGCCCGGCGAGCGTGTTCGAGGTCGCGACGCAGCCGCCGACGAAGGCGGCGCGCGAGGCCGAGAGCCCGCCGTCGAGACCCTGCGCGCGGCGCAGGCCGAAATCGATCACGGCGTCCCCGCGCGCCGCGAGCACCACCCGGGCGGCCTTGGTCGCGATCAGCGTCTCGAAGTTCACGAGGTTCAGCAGGGCCGTCTCGACGAGCTGCGCCTGCAGGATCGGTCCCCGCACCCGCAGCAGCGGCTCGTAGGGGAAGACGACGGTGCCCTCCGGCACGGCGTCGACGTCGCATTCGAGTCGCAGCGCGCCGAGGTGGTCGAGGAAAGCCGGCTCGAACAGCGGCCGGCCGTCGTTGCCTCGCAGCGTCTCGAGGTAGGCGAGGTCTTCCGGGGCGAAGCCGAAACCGGCCACGTAGTCGAGCGCGCGCTCGAGGCCGCAGGCGACCGCGAAGCCGCCGTCGAACGGGTTCTTCCGGAAGAAGAGGTGGAACGCCGCCTCGGTCTGCCGTTTTCCCGACGAGAAGTACGCCTGCGCCATCGTGAGCTGGTAGAGGTCCGTCGCCAGGGCGAGCGACGGCCGGTAGACGTCCGCGAGGCGGGCCATGTGCCCATCATGCGACAGACCGCGCGGTCGCGCGAGCGGCGCCGGCTCGCGCGACCGCCGGCGGGGCCGGTTCCACGCCGCCGCCGGCGGGTCGGCGGCTCGGCTCCCGTGCTAGACTCGCCACTGCGTTAAGCTGCGGGCGGAGCGCTATTTGCCGCCCGGGCCCGGGCCGTTCGAGCGCAGAAAGGGGCCGCTCCCGCGATGGCCGAGGAGTTCGAAGATCCGCACGAGCAGGACGTGTTCGCCCCGGCGGAAGCCCAGACCTTCAAGTACGTGCACGTCGACACGGCGCAGGGCGTCACCCGCATCACCCTGAACCGGCCGCCGGCAAACGTGCTCTCGGTCGAGATGATGCAGGAGCTGGCGAGCGCGATCGAGTCGATCGAGTACCAGAAGGACGTCAAGATCGTCACGCTGTTCGCGGCCGGCCGCTACTTTTCCGCGGGCTTCGAACTCGGCGACCACCTCGGCGACCGCGCCTACATGATGCTCGAGGGCTTCCGCCGCATCACCGAGGCGATCGCGAAGGTCGACAAGCCGACGCTGGCCGTCGTGGCGGGGCCCGCCCTGGGCGCCGGCGCGATCCTGGCCGCCTCCTGCGACATGGTGCTCGCGGCGAACAGCGCGAAGCTCGGTCACCCCGAGATCCGTGGCGCCGTCTTCAACACCGTCGCCGTGGCCCTGTTGCCGCGGCTGATCGGCCGCAAGCGGGCCTTCGAGCTGCTGATGCTCGGGGGCAGCCTGACGGCGGCCGAGGCGGAGCGGATCGGGCTCGTCACGCGCGCGGTGCCGGACGAGCGGCTCGAGGCCGAGGTGGCCGAGGACGTCTACCTGAACCAGCTGCTGGGCACCCACGACGTCGAGGAGGGCCTGCGCGCCGTGACCGAGAAGCGCAAGCCGTCCTGGAAGGACCGGTGAGCACCGGGGCGCCCTCGCACGGCGACTGGGACGCGGTGCTCGAGACGAGCCAGCTCTACGAGGCGGAGCTGGCGGCGTTGCGCCTGCGCGAGGCCGGCTTCGAGGCGCAGGTGATCGACCAGAGTTACCGCCAGGAGCCGCTGCCGAGCTTGCGCTCGTTCTCGGTCGTGCGCGTGCTGGTGCCCGCCTCTCGCGCGGCCGAGGCCCGCGCGGTGCTGGCGGACGGGCTGGAGCTGCCGGAGGACGTGCAGGACGTGGAGGGCGAGGGGACATGATCGAGCTGGAGCTGGGAGACGAGCACAAGGCCCTCGTCGAGACCGTGCGCGAGTGGGGCCGTCGCGAGGTCGCGCCGAAGATCCACGACCTCGACCGCGCGCACCGCTTCGAGCCCGGGTTCCTGCGCGGGATGGCGCAGCTGCAGCTGCTCGGCATCTGCATCCCGGAGCAGTGGGGCGGCGCGGGCATGGACTACGTGAGCCTGGGCCTCGCCTGCGAGGAGCTCGAGTACGTCGACACGCACCTGCGGGTGATCCTCTCCGTCCACGTGGGGCTCAACTCCATGACGCTGTGGTGCTGGGGCAGCGAGGCCCAGAAGCAGAAGTACCTGCTGCCCCAGGCCAGGGGCGAGAAGATCGCGACCTACGGCCTCACCGAGCCGAACGCCGGGTCCGACGCGGTGGGCATCCAGACGACGGCCGTGCGCCGGGGCGACCACTACGTCCTCAACGGCGAGAAGATGTGGATCAGCCTCGCCGACGTGGCGGACCACTTCCTGGTGATCGGCTGGACCGACCAGGAGAAGAAGAAGAACCGGGACCACTCGGGCCTGTCGGCCTTCATCGTCGAGCGGTCCTTCAAGGGTTTCTCCTCCTTCACGATCAAGGAGAAGTGGGGGATCCTCGCCGGCAACACCGGCGGCTTCTCGATGCAGGACATGGAGGTGCCGGTCGAGAACCGGCTCGGCGAGGAGGGCGAGGGCTTCAAGATCGCGATGTTCGCGCTCGAGAACGGCCGCTACACGGTGGCGGCGGGCGCCACGGGCCTCGTCCGCGCCTGCCTCGACGCCTCGGTTGCCTACGCCCAGAGCCGCAGGACCTTCGGCGTGCCGATCGGGCAGCACCAGCTCGTGAAGGAGATGATCGCGCAGATGGTCTCCGACTACGACGCCTCGCGTCTGCTCTGGCTGCGCGCGGGCTGGCTGAAGAACGAGGGCCGGCGCAACACCCGCGAGACGTCGCTCGCGAAGTGGTTCTCGACCGTCGCCAGCGAGCGTGCCGCGGGCGACGCCGTGCAGATCCACGGCGCGAACGGCTACTCCGACGATCTACGAGGGCAGCCGCGAGGTCCACAAGGTGATGCAGGCCGACTACGCCCTGGGCTACCGCCAGGACAAGCCCCGCCGCGTCGAGCTGCCCCCGTACCGGCCCTAGCCCCGCGTCGCCGTTTGCCTGCGCGGGTATGATGCTTCGAGGCTAGTTCCCCCGGAGGTGCCCCATGATTCCCGCCGATCTCCCCCTGGAGTTCGTGAGGGTCGTCGAGCGCGCGGCGATCGCCGCCGCCCGGACCATGGGCCAGGGCGACCGCCAGGGCGCCGACCACGTGGCGGTCGAGGCCATGCGCCGGGAGCTCGAGAGCGTCGACATCGAGGGGACGATCGTGATTGGCGAGGGCGAGCGTGACGCCGCGCCGATGCTCTACATCGGCGAGAAGGTCGGCACCCGGGCCGGCGCCGCCGTCGACATCGCCGTCGACCCGCTCGAGGGCACCAACCTGTGCGCGACGGGAGCCCCGGGGGCGATCGCCGTGCTGGCCGCGGCGGAAGAGGGCGGCCTGCTGCACGCGCCCGACATCTACATGGACAAGATCGTCGTCCCGGGGGCGGCCCGCGACCACGTGGACCTCGCCGCGCCGGTCGCCGACAACCTCAAGGCGCTCGCGCGCGCGCTCGACCGCGACGTCGACGACCTGGTCGTGATCGTGCTCGACCGGCCGCGCCACGAGCAGCTGATAGCCGACATCCGGGCCGCCGGGGCGCGGATCCGGCTGATCGGCGACGGCGACCTGTCGGCGGGCATCTCGGCCGCCGTCTCCGGCACGGGCGTCCACGCCGTCATGGGCACCGGGGGGGCGCCCGAGGGGGTGCTCACCGCCGCGGCGATGCGCTGCCTGAACGGCTCGATCCAGGGACGGCTCGTGCTGACGCGACCTTCCGACGTCGACCGCCTGCGCAAGATGGGGATAGGCGACGTGGACCGCATCTACCGCACCGAGGACCTGGCGCCGGGGCGCAACGTGATCTTCGCGGCCGCGGGCATCACCGGCGGTACCCTCCTCGAGGGAGTGCGCTTCTTCGGCGACGGAGTGCGCACACACTGCCTCGTGATGACGACCATCCCGCACCTGGTGCGCTTCATCGACACGATCCACACCGAGGACGCGCCGGGCGTCGTGATTCGCTTCTGACGGACACCTCGCGGGGGCACTGTGGCCACTCCGCGGCGGCTGCGAAGGCCGGATCTTGCCGGCCAACGTCCTGAAATGGATCGATTTGTGACGACTCGCACAGTTTTTCACGGGCCGCAGGACCCCTAATGGTGTGCTGCGGGAACGCGGGACGTCCGTCCATCTGGGATCCCCGCCGGCGCTCAACCCCGAGGGGCGCGATTGCGGTTCGCTTTCAACCGTGTCGGGGGTTTACGGGCCCTTCGTTAAGTTAGCGCTTGACATGATGGGGGGCCTCTGTTAGCTTCACCCGGGACTTTAACTATTCTTCATAAGTGTAGATCGAGATTGAGCTCTGATAAGCAGTTCCGCGATGCCGAGGGGAGCCGTGGTCACGCAGCAGCGTTCGGACGCGTGAAGGGACACTAGAGGAGACGCCCGTGGGCCTTTTCGGTAAGAAGAAGGGACTGGTCGGCGTCGACATCGGCTCCTCGGCTGTCAAGGCCGTCGAGTTGAAGGTCGGCGGCAAGGGCAACGACGAGTACCAGCTCCTGAACATCGGCGTCGAACCGCTTCCGCCCGAGGCCATCGTCGACGGCGCGATCATGGACTCCGGGGCGGTCATCGACGCCATCCAGCGCCTGTTCCAGGACAACAAGATCAAGACGACCGACGTCGTCACCGGTGTCTCCGGCAACGCCGTCATCGTCAAGAAGATCAGCCTCCCGCAGATGAGCGCCGAGGAGCTGGCGGAGTCCATCCACTGGGAGGCCGAGCAGTACATCCCGTTCGACATCCAGGACGTGGCCCTCGACTACGAGGTGATCGAGGGCGGCGGCTCGGGCGGGAACATGGACGTGCTGCTCGTCGCCGTGAAGAAGGACAAGATCAGCGAGTACACGTCGGCGATCCAGCAGGCCGGGCGCACGCCGAAGGTCGTGGACGTCGACGTGTTCGCCCTGCAGAACTGCTACGAGATGAACTACGGCGTCGACGCCAGCCGCGTCGTGGCCCTGCTGAACATCGGCGCCTCCATCATGAACGTCAACGTGGTGAAGGGCGGCGTCTCGGTGTTCAACCGCGACATCGCGGGCGGCGGGAGCCAGTACACCGACGCGATCCAGAAGGACCTGAACCTGTCCTTCGAGCAGGCCGAGACCCTGAAGAAGGGCGACCCGGTCGAGGGGGCCTCCGCGGAGAGCCTGCACCCGATCCTGCAGGCGGTCTCCGAGAGCATCGCGATGGAGATCCAGAAGACCTTCGACTTCTTCCGCGCCACGAGCCAGGAGGACCGGATCGACCAGATCTTCCTCTCCGGCGGGACCGCGAAGATCCACGGGCTCCAGGACCTCCTGAAGGAGCGCTTCGGGGCGCCTGTCGACATCCTCAACCCGTTCCTCAACGTCAGCTACAGCGAGAAGGAATTCAACCCCGAGTACCTCGATGAGATCGGGCCCGCCGCAGCGATCGCGGTGGGCCTGGCCGTGCGCAGGGAGGGCGACCGATGATCCGCATCAACCTCCTCGCCACCGAGCGAGCCACCAAGAAGACCAAGGCCCCGTCGGGCGCGTCCGGACCGAGCTCGCTGCCGGCCTTCCTGATGCTGGCGCTCTTCGTCGGCGGCGCGGCCGTGCTGTGCGCCGGCGCCTGGTGGTACGAGACGAACCGGCTCGAGAAGATCGCGGTCCAGATCGCCGCCGATCAGAAGCGCCAGAAGGACCTGCAGGCGATCGAGAAGCAGGTGGCGGAGTTCGAGAAGAAGAAGGCGACGCTGCAGAACAAGGTGCTGGTGATCGAGCAGCTGCGCCTGGCACAGAAGAGCCCCGTCCACATGCTCGACGAGATCTCGAAGGCCCTGCCCGACTACGTCTGGCTCGCCACCCTGGACGAGACGAAGGGCGCCCTGAAGATCGCCGGCCAGAGCAACAGCCTCGCCGCGGTCGCGGACTTCATCGCCGGCCTGCAGCGCAGCGGCTGGTTCCCGCAGGTCGACCTCGGCGGCTCCAAGGAGCAGAACGCAATCGTGGCCTTCAACGTGACCGGCAACTTCAAGGATCCCGAAGTGGCGGCCAAGGAGAAGGCGGCCCAGGAGGCGGCGGCGAAGGCCGCACCGCCCCAGACCGCGCGCGGCCCGCGGGGAAAGAAGTAGGGAGGGACGCAGATGGCTGAGAACCCCCTCGCGAAGCTCCCGCTCGTCGGCCAGCTCGGAGTGTCCGTCGTGATCGCGGCCGTGCTGTGCGCCGCCTTCTACTTCGGCTGGTACAAGGGCAAGGCGGAGGAGTACGCGAAGCAGGAGAAGCTGCGGGCCGAGCTGCAGAAGCAGATCCGCGTGCTCGAGACCACGGCGAACAAGCTGCCCGAGTTCCAGCGCGAGGTGCAGGCGCTCGAGGCCCGGCTCGAGCAGCAGAAGCGCGTCCTGCCCCCGGAGAAGGAGATGCCCGACCTGATGCGGCGCATCCAGTACCTCGCCGCCCAGTCGAGCCTGGCGATCCGCGCCTTCAACCCGGCGACCCCGGTCCAGAAGGAGTTCTACCAGGAGATCCCGATCCGGATCGACGTCGACGGCACCTACCACAACTACGGCGCCTTCCTCGACCGGATCAGCCGCATGTCGCGCCTGGTCAACGTCGGCGACATCAAGATCAAGTCCCAGACGCGCCAGACGATCAACAACACGATCGCCATCTCGGCTGTGGCGACGACCTACGTCTACAAGGACGCGCCGCCGCCCGAGGTCACGGCCAAGGGCGCGCGGCCACGCCCGGGGGCCAAGCGATGAGGAGCCCGGCCATGAAACTGCTGCTGCTCATCGCGCTCGCGCTCGCCGCGCTGCCGGCGGCCGCCCAGGAGGCGGCCCCCGGAGCGCCGGCGCCCGCGGCGCCCGTGACGGAGCTCGTGCCCGGCATGCCGATCGCGGCGGACGTCAATCGGCCCCCGCTCGACGTCGAGCTCGAGACCGGCGGCTACGCCTACACGTCCCAGGGACGCCGCGACCCCTTCGTCAGCCTGCAACGCCCCGTCGCGGCCGACAGGGGGCCCAAGACCCGCAAGCCGGGCATGGAGGGCTTCCTGATCCAGGAAGTGGCCCTCAAGGGAATCATCAAGACCAAGGGCGGCGGACTGGGCCTGGCCGCGCGGCCGGGCTTCATCGCGCTGTTCTTGGGCGCCGACGGCCGCTCGTACCCGGTCGCGAACGGACAGCGGCTGTACGACGGAGTGATCATCGGCGTCGACGCGACGTCGGTGACGTTCCGGCAGGAGGTGACCGATCCCCTCTCGCCGGCGAAGACTCGTGAAGTCCGTAAGAGCCTGTATGCGTCTGAGGAGGCGAGGCAATGAGAGCGAAGCTCGCTGGGGTCTGCCTGATTGCGGCCGCCCTCGCGCTGGCCACTTGGGCGCCTGCGCAGGACACCACCCCGACGACCATTACCAACATCCGCCAGGAGAGCACCGACCGCTCCACGCGTCTCGTCGTGGAATGCAGTGGTCCGCTCGCCTACACCTACTACAGCCCGGACCCGCTCACCCTCGTGGTGGACATCCCCGCGGTCGACGCCTCGCAGGTGCCGGCCCGGGTGAACGTGGGTACCCGGGAGGTCGAGTCCGTCCGCGTGACCAGCCTGGCGCGGGCAGACGGGCGGAACCTGGCCCGCGTCGAGGTACGCCTC
>JBGASI010000402.1:0-4791 GCA_044229815.1 Vicinamibacteria bacterium
CGCCGCGGGCGCCGGGTTGCCGGCCATCGGCGTGTCGCCCGGGCGCAGGCCGCGCGGCACCGGGACGCTGGCGATCGAGTCGGAGGGCAGCAGGTAGCGGGCCGTCGGCCGCTCCTGGAAGCCGCGCGGCGGGTACTTGCCGAAGAACATCACGCCCACGCGCGGCTGGTCGGCGCGCCGGCGCACGCCGCGCACCAGCGTGTAGACGCGGTAGTCCGCGTCGGCGAGGTCGAACTGGCGCAGCCGCCTCGGCAGCGCGAGGCTCAGCACCAGCACCTGGCCCAGCTCGACCTCGTGCGAGAGCGGGAAGCAGGCGCCGTTCGAGGAGACGTCGATCGTCGAGCTGATCTCCTCCCAGCTCGCCCCGTCGGCCAGGAAACCCTGCACGCGCACGGGTATCGCCAACCCGAGCCGGGGATTCTTGCGTCTCTCGCTGGCCATGTTCTCGCCCGGCATTCTAAGGCAGTCGGGCGTTGGCGTAGAATGGTGGTTTGCGGGCGACGCCGTCGCCCCCTCGGGGTCGCCCTGGATCATGGAGAACATCGCCTTTCGCCCGCTGGTCGGTGCGTTCGGCCGGATCGGCCGCACGGCGGAGCTGGTCGCGCGCCACGCCGGCGAGATGGCGACGCTCGTCTTCCAGGTCGCGCGCGCCACCGTGACCGGCAAGGTCGCGCTCGGCGACGTGACGACGCAGCTGCAGATGATCGGCATCGGCAGCTTCCCGCTGACCACGGTGACCGCCATCCTCTCCGGCGTCGTGACCGCGCAGCAGGGGGGCTACCAGTTCACCTCGTCGATCCCCCTCTACGTGCTGGGCAGCGTGGTGGCGTCGAGCGTCGTGCTCGAGCTCGGGCCGGTCATGACCTCCTTCGTGCTGATCGGCCGTGTCGGCGCGCGCATCACCGCCGAGCTGGGCACGATGAAGGTGTCGGAGCAGATCGACGCCCTGTACTCGCTGGGCCGCGACCCGGTCGCGGTGCTGGCCGCCCCGCGCATCATCGCCGGCACGATCGCCACACCCCTGCTGGTGGCCCTGTCGAACCTGATCGGCGTCGGCGCCGGCATCGTCGCCGCGCGCTTCACCGTGGGGCTCGGACCGGAGTCCTTCCTCTACGGGGCGCGGCTGTTCTGGCACAGCTGGGACCTGTTCTACTCGATCGGCAAGGGCCTCGTGTTCGGCTTCGTGATCCCGCTGATCTCGGTCCACATGGGCTTCGGCACGCGCGGCGGCGCCGAGGGCGTCGGCCGGGCCACCACCTCCGCGGTCGTGTTCATGATCATCACCGTGCTCGTGCTCGACGCCATCTTCCCGCCGCTGTTCCTCAACTAGGGCCCGCCGTGATCGAGTATCTCGACATCTACAAGGCCTTCGACGTCCCGGTCCTGACCGGGGTGAGCCTGACGGTCGCGACCGGCGAGACGGTGTCGATCGTCGGCCCCTCCGGCACCGGCAAGAGCGTGCTGCTCAAGATGACGAACGGCCTGCTCGTCCCCGACCGGGGCGACGTGCGCATCGACGGCGTCTCCGTCTACCACTCGAGCCGGGAGGAGCTCGAGACGATCCGGCGCAAGGTGGGCTACGTGTTCCAGTACGCCGCGCTGTTCGACTCGATGACGGTCTTCGAGAACGTCTGCACCGGCCTGCCCGACGCCGACGCGCGCCGGCGCTCCCACGAGACGCTGGAGCGGGTCTGCGGCGCGCTCGAGGACGTCAACCTCGACCCCTTCCTGGTGCTGCACAAGCTGCCGTCCGAGCTGTCGGGCGGCATGCGCAAGCGCGTCGGTCTCGCGCGCGCGATCGTCTCGCGGCCCGAGATCCTGCTCTACGACGAGCCCGTGACCGGGCTCGACCCCGTCAACACCGCCGCGGTCTCGCGGCTGATCCTGGACATCCGCGAGCGCCACCCCGTCACCTCGATCGTCGTCACCCACGACATCGAGCAGGCGCTCGAGATCTCCGACCGCGTCGCGCTGCTCGAGCACGGCAAGCTCCGCTTCGTCGGTCCGCCGGCGGCGTTCCGCGCCAGCGACGACCCCGTGGTGCGCGCCTTCGCCGACCGACGCGCCGCGGCCGAGGCCGCGCTCGAGATCCTGGAGCGGCAGGACTAACGTTTCGAGGAGGACCGAAGTGAGCACCGACAAGCCCCTGCCGCCCATGCCGCCTGCCCGAGGACGCTACCGGGAGGCCTGGGTCGGGCTGTTCGTCGTCGCCGGGCTCGCCGCGGTCCTGATCACGCTCGGGGTGCTGACGGACGCCGCCCTCTTCCGCGGCCGCTACATCGTGACCACCTCGGTGCCGGACGCCGGCGGCATCCGCAAGGGCGACCCGGTGCTGATGCACGGCGTCAACATCGGCCGCATCCTCGGCTTCGGGATCTCCGAGGCCGGCGTGAAGCTGCGGCTCGAGATCGAGGGCGAGTACCCGATCCCGTCCGACTCGCGCGTCGAGTTGAAGGCGCAGGGCCTGCTCGGCGGCATGATCGCCGACGTGGTCCCCGGCGCCTCCGCGCAGAAGGCCAAGTGGGGCGACGAGCTGCCGGGGAAGAGCGGCATCGGCCTGTTCGACAAGATGAACTCGTTGGCCGGCGAGGCCGACAAGGTCGCGGCCAAGGTGCAGGGACTGCTCTCCGACGAGACGGTGAAGGACCTGCAGGGCGGGGCCTCGGGCGCGCGCCGCTCGCTCGAGGAGCTGCAGGCCATCCTGAAGGAGCAGCGCGGCGAGATCCGCGTGCTGATCGCCAGCCTCAAGCGCTCGGCCGAGGGCATGGAGAAGGTGACGACCGGGCCCGAGCTCGAGCGGACGCTCAAGCGCGTCGACGAGCTGACGCTGCGGCTCGACGGCACGACGTCGACCCTCGACCGTTCCTCGAAGTCGCTCGAGTCGATCCTCGCGCGCATGGACCGCGGCGAGGGGACGCTCGGCAAGCTGAGCAAGGACGACGAGCTCTACAGGAACGCGAGCGAGGCCACCGCCAACCTGAACAAGGCGACGGTGGAGCTCAACAAGCTGCTCACCGACTTCCAGGCCCACCCCCGCAAGTACATCAACCTGAAGGTGTTCTAGGACCCGCGACGATCCTCGGGACGAGCCCCGGGTCCGGCACATCAGCCAGAAAGCGTGCCCCAAAAGACACTTGTCTGACGCCGTCTGAGGGTCTACATTAGAGCCGCATTGAGCGGTTCACCGGCCTCCCACCGGCCAGTTCGCCCCGCCCGCTCCTCCTCCTGCGTGACCTCCCGTGCGCTTCCCGTGACGGGCGTGTGCCCCTCCGGGGGCGTGGCCGTTCACCGCCACTCCAGCGAGGGACGATGAAGAAGCTCTTCGTGGTCGACACGAACGTGGTCCTCTTCGATCACACGTGCGTCTACAACTTCCAGGAGCACGACGTCGCGCTGTCGATCGTCGTGCTGGAGGAGCTCGACAAGTTCAAGCGCGGCAACGACCTGATCAACCTCGAGGCGCGGCAGTTCATCCGCGAGCTGGACGAGCTCGCGGGGGACGGGCCGCTGACGGACGGCCTGCCGCTCGGCGAGGGCCGGGGCCGGCTGTTCGTCGAGATCGGCGAGCCGGGCTCGTCGCGCGTCAGCCAGGCCTTCGCGCTGAGCAAGCCGGACCATCGCATCCTCGCGCTGGCGGAGGAGCTGCGCGCGCGGCGCAAGGACCGCCACGTCGTGCTCGTGAGCAAGGACGTCAACCTGCGGATGAAGGCGAAGTCGCTGGGCCTGGTGGCCGAGGACTACACGACCGGCAAGGTGCGCCACCTGGACCGGCTCTACTCCGGGACGGCCAGCGTCGAGGGGCTGCCGAGCGAGCTGATCGCGCGCTTCCACAGCGACCCGCACTCGGTGCCGCTCGGCGACGTGCCGCTGGCGGGCGTCGCGCTGCCGCAGCTGCTGCCGAACCAGTACGTGGTGATGAAGAACGGCAGCCTGAGCGCGCTCGCCCACCACAACCGCTCCGCCGGCACGCTCGAGCGGGTGGTCAAGCGCCACGCCTACGGCATCGAGCCGCGCAACGCCGAGCAGATCTTCGCGCTCGACGCGCTGCTGCGTCCCGACGTGCAGCTCGTCACGCTGACCGGCCGCGCCGGCACCGGCAAGACGCTGCTGGCGCTGGCGGCGGCGCTCGACCAGCGGCGCACCTACCAGCAGATCTTCCTGGCGCGGCCGGTGGTGCCGATGGGCAACCGCGACATCGGCTTCCTGCCGGGCGACGTCAAGAGCAAGCTCGACCCCTACATGCAGCCGCTGTGGGACAACATCTCGGTGATCCGCCACCGGCTCTCCCCGGAGAGCAAGGAGCACAAGGCGCTCGCCGAGATGATCGAGCACGAGAAGATCCAGATAGCGCCGCTCGCCTACATCCGCGGCCGCTCGCTCGACCACGTCTTCTTCATCGTGGACGAGGCCCAGAACCTGACGCCCCACGAGGTCAAGACCATCATCACGCGCGCGGGCGAGGGCTCGAAGGTGGTCTTCACCGGCGACATCCACCAGATCGACACGCCCTACCTCGACAGCCAGTCCAACGGCCTGACCGTGCTGATCGACCGCATGAAGGAGCAGGACCTGTTCGCCCACGTCAACCTGCAGAAGGGCGAGCGCAGCCACCTGGCGGAGCTGGCCAGCACGCTGATGTAGGGGCCAGCCGCGCTACGGCACCAGCCCGTGCTCGCGGCAGAGGGCCAGGAAGGGCCGCGCCCGGTAGCCCGTGGCGAAGACCCGCTCGACGATCGGCCGGGCCTCGGCGTCGCGGTCCAGCAGCAGCAGCACCGTGGCCCGCCGACGCTC
>JBGASI010000403.1:0-5986 GCA_044229815.1 Vicinamibacteria bacterium
ACTTGGCGCGGTAGGTGATGAGGCCGCGCTTGAGGTCGTAGGGGGAGACCCCGACGGTGACGCGGTCGCCCTGGATCACGCGGATGCGGTACTGGCGCATCTTGCCGTTGAGGCGCGCGAGCACCTCGTGGTTCTCGCTGATCTTGATCTTGTAGTTCCCGCCCGCCAGCACTTCCACGACGATGCCCTGGAGCTCGATCAGGTCTTCCTTGCTCATTCACTCTCCCTGGCGACACGCCCTCGCGTTGGACCGACCGCCAATCGGACATTATGGGAGCAGCGACGGCGCGCGTCCAGTCCGCGGGGGACGGGTCCGGGGGCTACAGGCCGGTCCGGGTCCAGTCGACGAGGCCCGGCCGGGTGGCCGGCTGGCAGTGCGGGCAGAACCAGGAGTCCATGCCCTTGACGCCGGCCGTGCGCAGCTTCGCGCCGCAGCGCGGGCAGATCTCCTTGCGGCGCACCTTGAGGAAGTCGCGCACCTTCACCTCGATCGGCTCGCCGCGCGCGGCGACCTCGGCCACCGCCTCGTTCATCACCTTGACGATCGCGTCGTGCAGGCGCACGCCGTCCTCGTGGCCGAGCGAGCGGCAGAAGGTCTTCGGGTGGATGCCCGCCTCGAACAGCACCTCGTCGGCGTAGGCGTTGCCGATGCTGTCGAGCGCCTTCTTGTCGAGCAGGAACACCCGCACCTGGTCGCGGCGGTGCTTCAGCAGGCTGACGAAGCGCTCGCGCGTGAACTCGGGCGAGAGCAGGTCGATGCCGCCCGTCTGCAGGCCGGGCACCGCCTGCCAGTCGTCGGTCGGGATCAGGTAGGCCTTGCCCATCTTCTTGTCGTCGAGGTAGCGCAGCTCGACGTCGCCGAAGCCGAGCGCGAAGCCGAGCGCGCCCTCGTCGGGCGTGCCCGGGGCCGCGAGCCGGAAGCGCCCGGCCAGCATCGGGTTGACCGCGAGGTCCAGGCCCTCGAAGCGGAACACGAGGAAGTGCGACTTGCGGAACACCTCGGCCAGCGTCAGCCCGAGCAGCAGCGAGAGGTTCCCGCGCACGGCGAAGCGCAGGACCACCGGCTCGCGCACGCGGTCGGAGGTCACCTGGCGGCCGAGCAGCCGCGCCCGCAGGTGCGAGAGGACGTAGAGGAGGTCGGGAAGCTCCGGCATCGCTCGTCCCTCCGCGGATGAGACGATTCTACGTTACCCTCGTCCCGTGCGCGGCGACTCCCGGAGGCGACGGACGCTGCTCGCGGGCGCTGCGTGCCTCGCCCTGGCGGCCGCCTGGATCCGGCTCACCGGCGCGGTCGCGGCCGCCGGGCGCTCGGGCGCGATCTGGCCCGTGACCCCGCCCACACCGCCGTCGTCTTCCTCGGCGACAACCTCTACCCGAGCGGGCTGCCTGTGGACGGCGACCCGCAGATCGCCGAGATGCGTCGGAGGCTCGACGAGCAGGTCGAGGTGGCGCGCGCCTCGGGCGCCCACGCCGTGATGATTCCCGGCAACCACGATTGGGAGGTCGGCGGGCCCGGCGGCTGGGCCGCGATCCAGCGGCAGCAGCGGCGGGTCGAGGAGCGTGGCGCCGGCGCCGTCGTGTTCGCGCCGAAGGGCGGCTGCCCGGGGCCGGAGGTCCTCGACGTCGGCGAGCGGCTGCGCCTCGTGGCGCTCGACACGCAGTGGTGGCTGCAGCGGGGCCCCAAGCCCGTGCACCCGACGTCGAGCTGTGCCTGCGACTCCGAGGCCGAGGTGCTCGCCGCGCTGCGCGACGCCCTCGAGGGCCGCGGCGCGCGCGAGGCGGTGGTGGTCGCGCACCACCCGCTCGACTCCGGCGGCCCGCACGGCGGCAGGTTCGGCCTGAGGCAGCACCTGTTCCCGCTGACGGAGTTCCGGCGCTGGGCCTGGCTGCCCCTGCCCCTCGTCGGCTCGGCCTACCCGGTCGCGCGCGGTGTCGGCATCGCCGACCAGGACGTCACCAGCGCCGCCTACGGGCGGATGCGCGAGGCCTTCGCCTCGGTGCTCGAGGGCCGCTGGCCGCTCGCCTGGGCGGCCGGCCACGAGCACGTGCTCCAGGTGATCGAGAGCCCGCGCTGGGGCAGGGTGCTCGTCAGCGGGACCGGCATCTACGGCCACGTCACCTACGTCAAGAGCGTGCCGGGCTCGCGCTACCGCGAGGCGCACGGGGGCTACATGCGCGTGGACCTGCTGCGCGACGGGCGCCGCCACCTGGCGGTGATCGAGGTGGCTGCGGACGCGACGACGCGCGAGGTGTTCCGCAGCTGGCTCGAGTAGCTCAGCGCACGAACGCCCGCAGCTCCTGCTCGAGGAAGGGCGTGCACAGCACGGCGTTGCCGCCGTAGATCGAGTGGCCGCCGTCGAAGTTGAAGAAGCGCGCGCCCGCCTCCTCGGCGAGGACCTGCAGCGGCGCGAGGTCCCAGGGCTTGGCCGAGAGCTCGAACCAGACCTCGGCGCGCCCCGAGACGACGAGCATCGCGTCCTGGCAGCCGCCCATGCTGCGCACGGCCCAGTAGCCGGCGAGGTGGTCGAGGATGCGCTCGGCGAAGGGCGCCGCCGCGATGTTGTCGAAGGCGGTCAGGCAGGCGACCGCGCGGTCGCGGCGGTCGATCGTCGAGACGTGCAGCCGGCGCTCGTTGCAGTACGCCCCCTCGCCGCGCACGGCCCAGTACTGCTCGCCCAGCACGGCGAGGTTGCAGACACCGAGCGCCACCTCGCCCGCGGCCTCGAGCGCGATCAGGTTGCTCCAGGTCGGCAGCCCGCGCACGAAGTCGCGCGTGCCGTCGATCGGGTCGACGATCCAGCGCCGGCCGCTGCGGCCGTCGTCGCTCGAGCCCTCCTCGCCCAGGAAGCCGTCGTCGGGGAAGGCCGCGCGCAGGCTCTCGACGATCAGCCGCTCGCACTCGCGGTCGGCCACCGTCACCGGCGAGTCGTCGGCCTTGTCCTCGCGCTCGACGCCCTTCGCGGCGTACGCCAGCGCCAGCTCGCCCGCCCGCCGCGACACCTCGCGGCACACCTCGATCTCGCGTTGCCAGATCATGAGCGCGATTCTGACACCGAAGGCCGGCCGGCCGGCTACGGCTTCGTCGGCGGGTCCTTCTTGCGGGACGGGTCGGGCGTGCGCTCGACGTCCCCGCGGAACTGCTCGAACGCCCGCGGCGGGGCGCCGGAGAGGGCGCCTCGGCTCTGGTCGCGCCACAGGTTCGCGCCGGGCCGCCCGCCGCGCGACTCGTAGATCGTCAGCATGTCGTTGCCGGACGAGAACTCGACGCCGCCCGAGCTGCCGTTCACCCCGAAGCCCGGCCGGCCCCCGCCGCCGCCGATCCCGATGCCGGTGGTCGCGCCCATGCGCCGGCCGAAGCGCACGGCGATCAGCAGCTCGGCGTCCTCGGGCCGCTGCGTGATCACGTACTTGCCCCAGCGCTCGAGCTCGTCGCGGATCGCGTCGAGCGCCTGGCGGTCCTCCGGGAACACCGCGTCCGCCGAGCGGATCGCCTGCAGCTCGCTGAGACAGCCGTCACCCGTCTCGTAGCCGAGGCAGACGTAGCGCGCCTGCGCGATCTGCGCGGGCACGATGCGCTTCGGGCCGGCCGCCGCGTGGGCGGGGACGAGGCCGAGCGCGAGGGCGAGCGTGGCGCCCGCCAAGAGGGTCCTTCGCATGAAGCGCCTCCCGTCGCCTGACTATGGCCCCCGCCGCTGCGCGATGCAACGCCTCGAGCCACCTTGGGCCCGCGCCCGGAAAGGCGCAGAATGGCGGGCCGTGGGCCCCGCGATCGCCGTCGGACTCAACGCCGTGATCGTCGCCGTGACCGACGACGAGCCGCGACTGCTCACCGTCGAGCGCTCGGGGCACGCCGGGCCGGGCGAGCACGAGCCCGCGCTGCCGTTCGGCCCGCTCGACCCGGCCGGCCACCGCACGCTCGAGCTCGGCCTGCGCGAGTGGGTCAGCGAGCAGACGGGCCTCGAGCTCGGCTACGTCGAGCAGCTCTACACGTTCGCCGACCGCCACCGCGACCCGCGCGAGCGGGCGGGGGGCGGTCGCGGGGTGTCGATCGCCTACCTCGCGCTCGTGCGCGAGGGGAGGGTCGCGGGCGCCGCGCAGGCCCGCTGGCGGGGCTTCTACGAGTTCCTGCCGTGGGAGGACGGGCGCAACGGCCGGCCGGCGCTGCTCGACGACGTGATCGCGCCGGCGCTCGCGCGCTGGGCCCGCGAGGCCGGCAGCCCCGAGGCCCGCAGGGCGCGGCGCGAGCGGGCCGACATCACGTTCGGGCTGCGCGGGGCCGCCCTCGACTCCGTGCGCGTGCTGGAGCGCTACGAGCTGCTGTACGAGGCGGGGCTCGTGGCCGAGGCGCGGCGCGACAGCGTGCCCGGCGCGGCCGGGTCGCCGGACGCTCCGGGGCCGGGCGAGGCGATGGCGCTCGACCACCGGCGCCTGCTGGCCACCGCGCTCGGCCGCCTGCGCGGCAAGCTCAAGTACCGGCCGGTCGTCTTCGAGCTGCTGCCGACCACCTTCACGCTGCTGCGCCTGCAGCGCGTCGTCGAGGCGCTGGCCGGCGCGCGCCTGCACAAGCAGAACTTCCGGCGCCTCGTCGAGACGGGGGGGCTGGTCGAGGGCACGGGCGTCGTGGCGCCCGCGCCGGTCGGCCGCCCGGCGGAGCTGTTCCGCTTCCGGCGCGAGGTCCTGCGCGAGCGGCGCGCGCCCGGCGTCGGCCTGCCGGCCCTGCGCTAGCTCGCCGCCGCTTGACTTTTATGCTCTGAAGTAGCATATTGGGAGCGTCCTGGGCAGCGAGGCTGCCCAGCTTTTTGGATCTTATTATACTCACGTAGAGCATAACTAGGTCCGAGGAGGCCGAGAGATGACGAGCGAGCCCCTGACCCCGACCGGCGGGGAGCCGCAGTGGACGCCCGAGGTGGCCCGTCGCACGGCCGGCGTGCTCGAGCGCGTGCGCCGCGTCGTGCCCGAGCTGGAGTGGCCGGTCCACGCGCCCTACGTCGACGCGATCCGCGAGTGGAAGGCCCGGCGCAACGCGGTGGTGCTCGCCCACAACTACCAGGCCCCCGAGGTCTTCCACGGCGTCGCGGACATCACCGGCGACTCGCTCGCGCTCGCGCAGAAGGCGGCGCAGACGGACGCCGAGGTGATCGTGATGGCGGGCGTCCACTTCATGGCCGAGACCGCCAAGATCCTCAGCCCCGACAAGACCGTGCTGATGCCCGACCTCGAGGCGGGCTGCTCGCTCGCGGCCTCGATCACGGGGGCCGACGTGCGCCTGCTGCGGCAGCGCTACCCGGACGCCCCGGTCGTCACGTACGTCAACACCTCGGCCGAGGTGAAGGCGGAGTCGGACGTCTGCTGCACCTCCGCCAACGCCGTGGAGGTCGTCGAGTCGCTGAAGGTCCCCAGGGTGATCTTCCTGCCCGACGAGTACCTCGGCCGCTACGTCGCCTCGCAGGTGAAGACGCAGCTCGTGCTGTGGCACGGCCACTGCGAGGTCCACGAGCGCTTCACGGGCAAGGAGGTGGCGGGCTTCCGCCGCCAGCACCCGGACGTGCTCGTCCTCGCGCACCCCGAGTGCCCGCCGGACGTGCTGGCCGAGGCGGACTACGTCGGCTCGACCGCCGGCATGGTCGCGCAGCTCGACGCGCGCCGCCCGGGGCGGGTGGTGCTGGTGACCGAGTGCTCCATGAGCGACAACGTGGCCGTGCAGTTCCCGGCGACGGAGTTCGTGCGGCCGTGCAACCTCTGCCCGCACATGAAGCGGATCACGCTGCCGAAGATCCTGCGCTCGCTGCAGGCGCTCGAGCACCGGGTCGAGATCGAGCCGGCGGTGGCCGCGCGCGCGCGGCGCGCCGTCGAGCGCATGCTGGCGGTCGGCCGCGGGAGCGGACGATGAAGGCGCGTCTCGACGCCGTGCGGGAGGCCGACGTCGTCGTCCTGGGCGCCGGGGCCGCCGGCCTGAGCGCGGCGCTGGGCCTCGCCGGTCGCCGCG
>JBGASI010000404.1:0-4759 GCA_044229815.1 Vicinamibacteria bacterium
GCGAAGCGCTCCAGGCAGGGCTGGGCGTGACGACGACCGGGGGCCCGGACGAGCCCGAGCCCCCGCAGCCGGCCAGCAGCAGCCCGAGCGCCGCGGCGAGTCGCAGGCCGGGCTCAGCGCTGCGCACGGACGTCGGGTTCGCGCGCGCCGATCACCCCGCGCAGTCCCTCGACCGCGGCCTCGACGTCCGGGTTCGTGAACGGCTTGTTCGGGTCGTTGAGCGCCGCGGCCCGGATCTGCTGCCAGGCGGACTCCAGCTGCGGCGTGAGCCAGCGCGGGTTGACGTAGCTCGTGACGCAGCGCAGGACCGCGTCGGCATAGATGGCGCGCTTGGCCGGGTCGGCCGTCAGCCGGCGGGCGAGCACGTTCCTCTCGAGGTTGCGGTACAGCGGCCAGCTCCCGCTCGCGAACGTGCTGTCCTTGTCCCAGGGGATGAAGACGAAGCGCTTCTGCCCGCCGTACTGGTAGAGGTAGAAGTTGTTGATGCCCTGGTCACCGACGATGCCGTCGCGCTCCGCGAGCGCGTTCTCGACGGCGAGGTGGGTCAGGAAGCGCGTGGTGTCGAGCCAGGACTCGGCCGCGGCCTGGAAGGCGGCGTCCGGCGTCTCGTTGATGACCCGGACGAACTCCAGCAGGCCGTCCGCGACATCGGGCTTGTCCTCGTTCGTCTCGGGCTGGAACGGCAGCGGCACGTAGCGGCCGGCGTCGGGGCCGAGGTAGGACAGGTCGTAGTCGTCGTCCCACTCGTAGTCGAACAGCGTCCCGCTCTTCTCGCCGAAGCGGGCGCTCAGGAAGGGCTTGCTGACCGGCTCCACCAGACCGTAGAGGCCCCAGTACTCGCCGTTGACCGTGAGGCGGGCGTAGCTCGTGCGCGGGGCGGCGATGCCCATCGCCTCGAAGACGAGGAACGAGAGCCGCTCGCGGAGCATGCTGGCGTCGGTCGCGAAGTTGTCGAGATCGATGCTCTTGTAGCCGTAGTACTCCTGGGCCGGCACGAACTTGTCGTACTCGACCTTGAGTCCGGGCTTGTCCTCGCGCCGGGAGCCCGAGCCGCGCGAGCGCACGCCGACCTGCCGCACCGCCACCCCGTCGACGCTGAAGTCCGCGGAGTACCACTGGTTCGAGAGGTAGTTCCGGCGCAGCGCCTCCCAGGCGGAGTGGTCCATGTCGAGTCGAGCCTCGTGCAGCGAGGCCTGGCCGAAGATCGGGGCGCCGGCCGGGGCCGTGGCCGCGGGCGGTTCGGCCGCAGCGGAGGGGCTCGTCGTGCCGCCGCCGCCACCGCCGCCGCAGGCGGCGAGCAGGACGAGCGCGAGCGTGCAGGAGGCGGAAGGGGCCGCGCGCCTCATGGCAGCATCACCTGGACTCGAGCCACCAGCGAGACGTAGTTCCCGCTGCGCTCGAGCTCCGGGGCGCGCAGGGCGTCGTCGTAGCGCTCGACCAGCAGGTTGCCCGTGAGGCGCAGCATCGGAGCGGGCCACCAGTTCAAGCCGCCGGTGAACGCCCGGTAGGCGGCCCGTCGCACGTTGCGGGCGCGGCTGCCGAAGCCCTCGAAGCCGTCGTTCTCCACGTCGTCGGCGCGTGCCTCCTCGTAGCGGGCCGCCAGCTCCACCGCGCCGGGCCCGCCGAAGAGGGGCCGATACGGCCGGATGGTGCGGGTCTTCTTCTCGCCGGTCAGGAGCCAGGTCGCGGTGAACGAGAACCCGTTCCCGCGCACCGCCGGCAGATCCTCGAGCGTCGGCCCCTGGCCGCGCCGCGCCTCGCCCTCCTCGAGGTACTCGGCCCGGAAGGACACGGGCCCCGAGTGAACGAGTGCGTCCGTGCCCCAGCGCAGGCGGCGCCCGTCCACGTGGACGGCGTCGTAGTAGTCCCAGCCGACGAGCGAGGTCTGGCGGAAGCCCTTCGCCTTCGGGTCGAGGCCGGGGCCCGCCGCACCCGCCTCGACCTGGCCGACGGAGGCGGAGCCGGCCAGCTCGAGCCAGGCCGCGGGCTTGAGGGTCAACCGGCCCGCGCCGGTGGTGCCGGCGCGGTTCGAGCGCTTGCTGCCGTCGCCGGCGAAGACGCCCACCTGGTACTCGGCAACGTGCCCGAGGTCGCCGAGCAACTGGACGCCCCAGTCGCGGTCGGGGGACAGCGCGTCCACGGCCACGGCGCGCTCCAGGAAGTCCGTCTTCGAGGGTGAGGTCAGCCACTCGGGACCGCCGGCGACCTTCTGATGCCCCGCGCGCACGCGCAGGGCCCGCACGATGCGCAGATCGAGCCAGGCGTCCTTCAGCTCGTTGCCCGCGTCGAGCACCGGGGCCCCGTCGAGCTGGAACTGCAGCCGGCGCCAGCGGCCCTCGATCCCGATCCGGACGCGACGCCACTCCGACCCCGGGTAGCGCAGGTCCGCGGCGCCGTCCCCGGCCGTCCAGTTGCGGTAGGAGCGGAAGTCGGCCTGGGCGTAGCCGGTGAGCCCGACGTGGAAGCCGGCCCGCTCGTTGTCGAGCGCGAACGGCTTCAGCGTCCAGCCGGGCTCGGCCTCCTTGTGCTTCGGCTTCGCCTCCTCGGCGCTCGCGAGGACAGCGGAGAGCAGCACCACAGCCGCGGTGAACGGTCTTCTCATCGATTCCCTCCGGACCGGGGCGCGACCGCCGAACGCAGGGCGGCGAGCGCGCCGTCGATGCGTAGGACGCCGAGCCGGTCGTCGGCGAGCCAGACCGTCCCGCGCGAGTCGAGGCTGAGCCCCTCCTGCTGGGCGCCGGGCAGCGCCAGCACCTGGTCCACGCCTCCCGAGTCGTCCAGCACAAGCAGCCGGTCTTCGCTCTCGGCGACCACCAGCAGGCGGCCGAGCGCGTCGCTCCACGTCACGGCCGTGAGGTCCTGCCACGGCTTGAGCGTGCGGCGCTCGACCACGTCGTCGGCCCCGATCGTCCGCGGCGGGCGGGCGGGGTCGAAGGCGACCGCGACGAGGCGGGCGGGCTGGCGCTGGTGGACGAGGTAGAAGATGCCTTCGCCCGGGTGCCCCGCCGCGGGCCGGAACGCGAGGCCCTCGAAGCCCTGGTTGGCCCGGCCCGGCTCCTTCCCGAGCAGGGCCTGCTGGTCGAGGTCGATCCGCGCGGTCTCGCGGCCAGCGGCCGGATCGAAGACGACCAGCTCGCCCTTCTTCTCGGCGAGCAGGACGAGCAGGCCGCTCGGGGCGTGCACCGCGACGTCCTCGAGGTTCCCCTTGACCGGCCAGCGCGCGGCGACCGTACCCGTGCGCTCGATCTCGAACAGCGTGCCGCGGTCGCCCACCACGAAGAGATGGTCGCGGGCGGCGTCCCAGGCGATGCCCGAGGCTTCGCGCAGGCCGGCCACGGGCACCGGCGTCGGGGCGGACAACGCGGCCGGAGCCGGCGCGCTCGACTCGGCCGCGGGGGCCGCCTTGGCCGACTCGAGCGTGGAGCGCCGGGCGCCGCCCGGCGCTCCCGGATGCGGGGCGGCGAAGACAAGCGACAGCGCGACGATCGCGAGCAGGCCACCGGCGAGGATCGTCAGCACGCGCAGGCCGACGTACAGCCTGCGCAACGAGCGGAACTTGTCGAGGTTGATGCGCGACACCACGTGGGTCTGCACCGCGAGCTCGGCGCTGAGCTGGCCGAAGCGCACCTCGCGCCAGGCGCGGCGGTAGGCCTCCACGTCGCGCAGCACCACGTCCTCGTAGTAGCGCAGCCCCTCGGGGTGGTGGTCGCGCCCGCCCTCACCGGGGTCGGCGATATGGGGACGGATCCTTCGCGGGCGCAGCGTTTCGATCGCCTCGAGGAAGAAGAAGAGGGCCACGCAGCCGTAGACCACGAGGTAGAAGGCGAGAAACGGCCGCAGCCTCGCGGGCAGCTCGCTCAGGATGTCGGTGCGCGTGCCGAGCACGAAGAAGGCCACGTTCAGCGCGCCCATGATGATCAGGGCGAAGCGGGCCTTGCGGTCCGCCAGCTCGCCGAGGTCGATCGCCTCCTCGAGCGTGTCGACCAGCGCGCGGTAGCGCTCCCACGCGTCGAGTGGGCGCACGGCGTCCTCGCGCAGCTTCGACTCCTTCTTCTCGCGCTTGGTCTCGTCGCGGCCGCCCTCCAGCGGCAGGACGAACCCCCCGGCCTGGTCCTCGCTCACGCCGAGAGTATAGAGCGCCGCGACCCCGCGCCGGTCGGCGGCGGCGCCCGCCCGCGCGGCGGGAAGCCGGGCTATGATCACCGCATGGAGCCCGGGCACACTCCTCCGGCGGCGGGCGGATCGACGGCGCGCGCCGCGCTCGGCGCGACGGGCCTCGCGCTGGGCCTGATCGGCCTCTTCGCCACGCCTGCCCAGGCGTACCTCGATCCCGGGACCGGCAGCTACGTCTTCCAGATGGTGGCCGCGGCGCTCGTGTCCGGAGCGTTCCTGCTGAAGGCCTACTGGCACAAGCTGCTGCGGCTGCTCGGCCGCCGCGAGCGGGAAGACCCGCCCCCGCCGCCGGATGGCCGCTGAAGCGCGGCACCCCGCGTCCTTCCGCGACCCCTCGGGCTACCTGTTCCGCCGCGAGGGCGTCCTCTACCGCCACGTCGCCCCGGCCGGTGCCGTCGCCTACGACGCGCTGATCGCCTCCGGCCTCTACGACGAGCTCTCGGGCGCGGGCCGGCTCGTGCGGCACGAGGAGGTGCCCGCGGCTCTCTCGCCCGGCGCGCACCGCGTGCTGCGCCCTGAAGCGGTCGAGATGGTCTCCTACCCCTACGAGTGGTCCTTCTCGCAGCTGAAGGACGCGGCGTTGCTG
>JBGASI010000011.1:0-21647 GCA_044229815.1 Vicinamibacteria bacterium
GTCGGCGATCGTGGCGCCGGTGGCGCCAGACAGGTTCAGCGTGAAGGTCTCGTTCGGCTCGACGGCCGTGTCGCCGTTCACCGTCACCGGCACCGTCTTCGTCGTCTCGCCCGCCGCGAAGGTCAGCGTCCCCGACGCCGCGACGTAGTCGCTTCCCGCCGTCGCCGTGCCGTTCGCCGTCGCGTACGCCACCGTCACCGCCGTCGCGCTCGAGGCCGACAGGCTGACGGTGAAGTTCGCGAGCGTCGTGCCGGAGTTGCCTTCCGCCACCGTCACGTCGGTGATCGACAGGGCGGTCGAGTCGTCGTTCGTGATCGTCCCGACGCCCTGGGGGTCGGCGATCGTGGCGCCGGTGGCGCCAGACAGGTTCAGCGTGAAGGTCTCGTTCGGCTCGACGGCCGTGTCGCCGTTCACCGTCACCGGCACCGTCTTCGTCGTCTCGCCCGCCGCGAAGGTCAGCGTGCCGGAGCCCGCGACATAGTCGCTCCCGGCCGTCGCCGTCCCGTTCGCCGTCGCGTACGCCACCGTCACCGCCGTCGCGCTCGAGGCCGACAGGCTGACGGTGAAGTTCGCGAGCGTCGTGCCGGAGTTGCCCTCGGCGACGGTCACGTCCGTGACCGAAAGCGCCGGGAGAGGCGCTGTGTCGTCGTTCGTGATGGTGCCGACGCCCTGCGCATCCGCGATCGTGGCGCCCGACGCGCCGCTGAGGTTCACGTAGAAGGTCTCGTTCGGCTCGACTGTCGTGTCACCGTTCACCGTGACGCTGATCGTCTTGCTCGTCTGGCCCGCCGCGAACGCCAGGTTGCCCGTGAGGGCCGCGTAGTCGCTGCCGGCCGTGGCGGTCCCGTTGGCCGTCGCGTAGTTCACGCTCGAAGCAAACGGGGCGGCCACGGAGAGCGTGGCGGTGAACGAGGCGATCGTCGTCCCGCTGTTGCCCTCGGCCACGCTGACGTCCGAGATCGACAGCGCCGGGAAATCGTCGTTCGCGATCGTGCCGGTGGCGACGGACCTGGCGAGCGTGGCATTCGTGGGGCTGGCGAGGGTGACCGTGAAGGTCTCGTCGCTCTCGATCGCGGTGTCGCCCGCGACCGTGACCGCGATCGTCTTGCTGGTCTCGCCCGCCGCGAAGCTCACGGTGCCGGAGGCGGCCGTGTAGTCCGAGCCGGCGCTGGCCGTGCCGTTGGCAGTGGCGTAGCTGGCGCTCGAGGCCGCGGCGGTGCTGCCCGAGCGCGTGACGGTGAAGCTGGCGGTCGTCGCGCCGGAGTTGCCCTCGCTCACGCTCACGTCGCCGATCGACAGCGCCGGCGTGGTGGTGACCGTCTTCGGGATCACGAACAGCGTGATGCTCTGCGCGGGCAGGGTCGTGCTCAGCGTCGTCCCGCTGAGGCTGACGTTCGCCAGGTGCTGGATCGCGTTCGTCGAGGTGAGCTGCCAGACCTGCGCGCTGGTGCCGGGCGTGAAGTTGGCGAGGCTCACGCTGACGAGGGCGCTTGTCGTCACCTTGTTGATCGCCATCACGGTCAGGGCGCCGTCGCTCGTGCGCTCGGCGGCGAAGGCGGAGAGGTTGTCGGGGTTGGCCACGGTCGCCGAAACGCTGGTCTCGCCAAACGTCGACTTCGCGCCGTCGTAGTTGCGGTACATCTGGAAGGCCTTGAACGTGGGCGAGGTCGTGGCCGGCGTCGTCCACATCGTGCCGACGTCGAGGCCCTCGCGGCCGAAGATGCCGAGCACGTCGGCCTGGGTGGTGGCCCCGTTGATGTGCGCCTCGCCGCCCCAGTTGTACTCGGTGATCCCGATGGCCGTGCCGGGGTAGTAGGTGTTCACCCACCCGCGCAGGCGCGGGATCAGGCGGACCTTGTCGGCGATCCAGGTCTCGTCCGTGTAGTTCGGGTCCCACAGCGAGCGCGTCGAGCGGTTGCGCAGCTGCTGCATGGCCGTGGACGTGTCGCCCCAGTACTCGCCGCCCTGCGGGTAGTAGTGCACGGTGAAGACGTCGAGCAGGCGCGCGCCGGTCGAGGTCTGGTGGGCCTTCAGCTGCTGCAGCAGCCACGGCAGGTAGTCCATGCCGCCGTTCGCGGTCTTGTCGGGCGAGCAGCTCCAGCAGCCCGTCTCGCTGTTGTACTTCTGGTCGTAGCCGCTGTAGAAGTACCCGCTCCAGCCCCACTCCTCGGGGCCGACCAGCACGGCGCCGGGATCGGCCTGCCGGATCGCGGTGCCGTACGAGATCATCAGGTCGCGCAGTTCCGTCATCGTCTGACCGCCGGGGTGCACGTCGCGGTGCGTGCCGTGCCACAGGCTCGGCTCGTTGTCGTAGATGTAGTAGCGCTGGCCCCCGCTCGCCGCCGCGCCCCACCTCGTCACCAGGTGCTGGACCCACGCCTTCTGGAGCGCCGGTGTCGAGGGGACGTTCGCGTCGTTCGGGTCGTTGCCGGTGACGTTGCCGCCGCTCGCGCGCACGCCGTTGCACGCGTCGGGATACCAGCTCCAGTCGCAGTCCGCCTGCGCCCCGTACTTGGCGGCCGAGAAGCTCGCCAGCTTGGTGTGACCGGGGCCTTCCTTGCCGATCCACTGCAGCAGCGGGATCGTCAGCAGCGCCTCGGCGCCGTTCGACTTCGCGTCCTGGATGAAGCTGTCCGCCGCGGCCCCCTGGGTGGTGCTGGTTCCCGGGATGCTCTCGAAGTACCAGTCGCTGCCACGGTTGTCGCCGTTGGTCTGCCAGTTGTGCCGGCTCGCCGAGTTGCCGCCCCAGCGGTTGACGGGCACGTTCAGGACCGCGAGCTGGGCGGCCGTCGCGAAGGACACGCCGTAGATGCGCGGGTCGATCGCATGGCGGCCCGCGGCCGCGTCGACCTGGATCGGTGTGGCGCCCTGGGCCTCGACCGGCACGACGAGGGGCTGCCAGGCGGCCGCGAGGACGCAGAGGAGGGAGATGGCGAGGGCGAGAGTCCGGTTGCGGGAGCGAGTCGACATGATCCCCTCGATCGCCGGGGGAGGGACCGGCGCGGGCTCGACGAACCTGACGGAACGGCCTACCTGGATCAGCGCTTGGCGTGTGGCCACCGCCGGGTCCGAAGACGCTGATCGCGCCGCGGGTCCGGTCGAGCGGCCGATCACGAACGGCATCACCCCGGACGGCCGGGGCCCCTTGAGGTTATCCAACCCGCCGGGGTGAGCGGGTGACGGGTCTCACAACCGAGTGATCCACCTCACAGTTGACGGGCGCGGAGAGCGGCTCCTATGATTCTTCTGCTATGACAACCGACCGCAGAATCGGGCCGGGGACGCCGGTTCGCAGGCGCATCTCGTTCATCCTTGGCGGCTTGCGCCGCTCGGGCAGCGTCGCGCTGCTGGCGCTCGGGCTGGCGCTGGCTGCCCGCACGGCGCTGGCCGCGCAGCCGGCCGAGCCGGCCACGGCGAAGGCCGTCGGCTACACGGTCGGACCGGCCGACGTGCTGCAGATCATCGTCTGGAAGGAGCCGGAACTGACGCGCGACGTGACGGTGCGCTTCGACGGCATGGTCACCGTGCCGCTGCTCGGCGACCTGCAGGCGGCCGGCCAGACGCCGGCGAAGCTGGCCGAAGAGGTGTCAAAGGGCCTCGAGAAGTACGTGCAGGCCCCGCGCGTCACCGTCGCCGTGCTGCAGGCCAACAGCGCTCGCTTCTACATCGTGGGCCAGGTGGGCAAGTCGGGCGAGTTCGCCCTCTCGGGCCGCACCACGGTCCTGCAGGCCCTGGCATTGGCCGGCGGATTCAAGGACTTCGCGAAAAGCGAGAACATCGTGATCATCCGCGCCGACCAGACGATCGTGCCGGTCAACTACAAGCGGATCGCAGACGGCCGGGAGGCCAGCCAGAACATCGTCCTCGCGCCCGGGGACACGATCGTCGTCCCCTGACGACCCATCGCGGGGGGCCGACCATACCGTACAATGGAAGACGCGCCTGCGTACCCATCCCTCAGGGCGGACGTGAACGAAGCGGGTGCTTGAGAGGTGGATGAGGATGGACGTTCGTCCGGGCGACGTTCCGGAGCCGGGCTCTGAAGGGGACTCGGTCTCGTGGGAGCAGCTGCGCCGCTTCGGTGAAGCGCCGCTGCGGCGACCGTGGCTGGTGGTGATCCCCTGGCTCACGATCTTCGCGCTGTCGGTCACGGCCCTGTTCGTGCTCCCCAAGAAATACCGCTCGTCCACTCTGATACTGATCGAGTCGGAGAAGATGCCGACGTCGTTCGTGCCGCGGGTGGCGACCGAGGAGACGCACCAGAGGCTGGAGAACCTCAAGCCCGAAATCCTGAGCCGCACGCGGCTGCAGCGAGTGCTCGCCGACACCAACCCCTACCCTGAGATCGCCTCCGGCACCGCCGCGGTCGACACCATCCGCGACGCCACTTCGATCAACGCGAGCGGCACGGACGGCTTCACGATCGAGTACGTCCACAAGAACCCGCGAATGGCCCAGCAGGTCACGGACCGGCTCGCGACGTTGTTCATCGAGGAGACCGTGAAGTCGCGCGGGCAGCAGGTCGAGGATGCCGTCGACTTCCTGGTGGCGCAGGTCAAGGACGCGCGACGCGAGCTCGAGACCAAGGAGGAGGCGGTCCGGCGCTTCAAGGAACAGCGGATGGGGCGCCTGCCCGAGCAGCTCGACACCAACCTGGCGACGCTCAACATGCTGCAACGTGAGCTGCAGACGGTCGAGGAGGGCCTGCTCTTCGCGCGCGAGCGCCAGCAGTCCCTGGCGCGCGGCGTCGGCCGCTCTTTGTCGGCGGCGAGCCCCCGCGGCGGCGAGCCCTCGAGCGTCGAAAATGACCTCGGTGAGATGCGCCGACAGCTCGCGGCGCTCAAGGGGCGTTACACGGACGAGCACCCCGACGTCCAGACCCTGCGCTCGCGCATCGTGCGCCTCGAGGCGCGTCTGGCGGAGGCGCAGAGCGGCGCACCTGCGGCCCCCGACGTCGACCCGTCCGCGGTCGTCGCCCGCGACCAGCTCGCACAGGCGACCGGCGAGATCAAGAAGCTCGAGGACAAGCGCACCGACCTCGAGCGGCGGGTGACCGAGCTGCGGGCTCGCGTCGAGGAGACCCCCCGCACCGAGCAGGAGATCTCGACGCTGACCCGCGACTACGACAAGCTCAAGGAGAACTACACCGCCCTGCTGAGCAAGCAGATGGAGGCGCAGATGGCCGGCCGGCTGGAGCAGCGCTGGAAGGGCGACCGCTTCCGGGTGCTCGATCCGGCGCACCTGCCCGAGAAGCCCTACTCGCCGAAGCGCTGGCTGGTGCTCGGCCTCGGCTTCATTGCCGGCCTCGGCGCGGGGCTCGTGATCTGCCTCGGGATCGAGCTCATGGACCCGACGGTGAAGGGTGTGGAGGAACTCGCGCAACTCGGGAGCTTTCCGGTGCTGGCGCGGATCCCGCACCTTTCCGACCAGCCCGGGAGCGCGAGCCGATGAGCACCGGGGCACCGAACCGCAAGGAGCGCGGGAAGGGCTCTGCTGCCCCGCGCAGCCTCGAGCTCGGGGCGCCCGCGCCTCGTAGCCCGAAACTCCGCGACATCGGGACGGTCAGCCCGGGCCGGGTGGTGCCGATCCTCGAAGCCGTGCGCGATGCCTCGTCGGTCGTCGGCGAGGAGATCCGCCTGCTGCGCGCCCGGGTCCAGGATGCCTGTCGCCAGCGGACGATGGCCTGCGTCGCGATGACCAGCGCGCTGCCCGGCGAAGGCAAGAGCACGCTGAGCATCGGGCTCGCCGCCGCACTCGCGCGCCAGCCGGGTCAGCGGGTGCTCCTGATCGAAATGGATCTGCGCCGGCCGTCGCTGACGCGCGCGCTCGAGCTGCCGCCGGCCACCGGCCTCAGCGAGTGGCTCCACGGCCATACCGAGGACGTGCCGGTGCGCCTGGTCGAGCCCGGCGGCTTCCACCTGGCGGTGGCCGGGCTCGCTGACCTGCAACAGCCCGAGCTCCTCGGCTCGGCCCGCATGAGCTCCCTGCTCGACGAGGCGAAGGAACGCTTCGACGTGGTGCTCGTGGACCTCATGCCGCTGCTGCCGGTCGCCGACGCCGCACTGGTCCAGGACCTGATCGACGGCTTCGTGATGGTCGTGCGCTCGCGCGTGACACCGCGCGACGCCGTGCAGAAGGGCCTCCAGCGGCTCACGGCCCAGAAGGTGATCGGGCTGGTGCTCAACGACTACAACGAGATCCTGCCCACGTACACCTCGTACGCCTACAAGCGCTACGGGATGGCGTACGGCTATCGCAAGCAGCCGACAGCCGCCGACTCCAAGGACGGCGACCGGACCTGAAGCTCGCCCGGGCTAGGGGTTAAGGAGCGTGAGGTAGGCGCCGACGGTATAGCTGGCGCGAGCCGCGGCCTGGGACGTCGCTCCGTAGCGGCGGTACGCGCCCTCGGCGGAGGCCTCGAGACGGCGGCCCAGGCGCCTCGAAAGGCCGAGCGCGGCGTCGTCGCTGCGCGCGTCCAGAAAGGACCCGCTCGAGGCGTGCGGCTCGACGTGCAGGACGTTGGCCCGCAGCGCCCAGGCTCGGGCGAGCGGCATGTCGACGCTGAGGCCGACCCGGTCGTCGAGTCGGCTGACTCCGTAGCCGAAGGCAGGCGTCACCTCCCGGCGAGCGAAGAGCGCGACGTTCGATCGCTTGACCTTGCGGTTGAAGCTGGCGCCTCCGTAGAACCCGGCCTTGCGCTGGAGGCCGGCTTGCCCGGGATTGGGCGTCAGGCTCGCGCCGGCGTCGAGCAGCAAGCCGCTGCGCGGGCTGAGCACATGGTTCCAGCTCATCGAGGCGAAGTGGGTGAGGTAGTGGCCCGTGTTGCCGGCGGCGGCGCTGCCGAACGAGAGGTTGCGCTCGACGGAGTACTCCAGGCTGCCGCTGTTGCGGGGGCCGAGTCGCCGGTCGAGACCGAACGTGCCACGCAGGCTCTGACCGTCGAACAAGGGAGCGCCGGCGGGCTGCTTGTCGTCGAACGAGGTGCGGTTGACGCTGATACCGGCCCGCAGCGAGGTCGCGGTCCCGAACTTGCGATTGCCCCCGAGGGACGCCCCGACGCTGCGCGTCTTCGCCAGCGGGAGCTGCACGCCCTGCTCCGCGAGCAAGCGCACCCCGTCCGTGTGGCCCGAGCCGAAGTACGCGGCCGCGGACCACGAGAGCACGGGCGAGGAGCGGTAGCTGGCGGACACCGTGCCGGTGGCGTAGTAGCGGTTGAGCGAGCTGTGTTGAGCGTATCCCCGCCAGCGTCCGTCGAGGTTGAAGCGGAGCTGGGCCTTCGGGTTCCAGAAGCTGCGCCCGACGTTGCCCCTGGGCGCCACGGCGAGGCCACTGGGCCCCGTCGCCGTGAGGAAGTCGATGTTGCTCTCGTAGATGGCACCGACCCCGAGGCCGTAGGTCCAGGGTCGCGGCCTGTCGCCGGTCGTGGCCGGCTGGGTCGTACGATCCGGGCTCGGCGGCAGCGGCGGCGGCGCCTGCTCGGCCTTCGCCGCCTCTTCCTCGTCGGGCGGGAGCTGCGGGAGCGGCTGTGTCTGCGCCGCGGCGAGGGCGGCGTCCGTGGAGAAGAACAGCAGCACGAGCGCGACCCGCGCGAGCCTAGGCCCCAAGACGCACCTCCTCGATCGCTTCATCGACCGCCCGGCGCACGCCCGCCACGAAGCGGTCGATCGTGTGGTTCTGCTCGATCTTCTTCCGCCCCGCGCGGCCCAGCCGGTCGCACAGCTCCGGGTCGCTCCACAGCCGCTCCATCGCCTGGCGCAGGGCCCGCGGATCGCCCGGTGGGACGAAGATCCCGTTGACGCCGTCCTCGAGCAGGTCGCGCTGGCCGGCTACCCGGGTGCACACGACGGCCTTCCCCATCGCCATCGCCTCGGTCATCACGGTGATGCCGTTGTCGGTGTCCGACGGCAGCAGCGGGATCACCACGAAGCGCGAGCGCGCGTACAGCGCTCGCAGCTCGGGGTAGGGCTTCGGGCCCCACGTCACGTGGGGCGGCAGGCCGACCCCGCTCATGTCGGACATCCAGCGGTCAGTGCGACCCTTGTCGGCGTTGGCGGCGATGTGGAACGGCACCGGCCAGTCGCGCACGGCCTCGACGAGCGTCGCGTAGTCGCGCATCTCGCGCCCGGCGGCGCACACCATGTCGCCGGCGCCGGGCAGCGGCCGCCAGAACTGCTGATCGACCAGCCAGCGCAACTCGACGATGCGCTCTGGGGCGATCCCCAGCTCGCGCACGGCGAACTCGTACTGGCCCGAGGACCACAGCACCAGGCGGTGGATCTGGCGCTGCACCCGGCGCAGCACGGCGGCCTTCTTCGGCACCGAGATCCAGGAGAAGAGCCCCACGTGCGGCACCCGCGCGCGGGTCACCTTCAGCAGGGCGGCGAAGGGTAGGCCGAAGTGCTCGGCCCAGGAGACGACGGCGTCGTAGCGGTGGCGACGCCCGAACGCGACGAGAGCCAGGGCGAGCCCGGAGGGCAGTCGCCGATAGAGGAACCCGCGCACGCCGGGGGCCCGCTCGACCTCGGCCAGATCGATCATGTCCGAGTGCAGCTCGCGGGGGTACAGGCTCTCCCGCGGGGCCAGGTCCGCGGCTTCGAGCCGCTCCATCTCGGCCTGGGGCAGCCTTCCCCGCCCCCGGACCATCGTCAACGTCCGCAATCGGCACCCCCGAAGCGGCGACGCGCGCCGGGGGAGGGCCGGCACTCGTCGCAGAAGGGCGATTATCTCACGCGGCGCGGTACGGCGGAGGGGCCGCGAGCCGGCCGCGCTAGAATGAGAGCCTTGGACCATCCGCAGCGCCGCTACCGCGTCGGCTTCGTCGTCGAGCAGGCGCTCGGCCACCGCACCCACGGCGAGAACCTGCGACTCGCCGTGCCGCGCGACCCGCAGATCGAGGCCCTCTTCGGCTTCGTGCCCTACGAGGTCGAAGGCTGGGCGGCCCGGGTTCCCGTCTACCGCAGCAACTGGACCGTGCGCGCGGGCCTGCGCGCCCGGCGGCTGATCGGCGGGATGAGCCGGCAGGGGCCGCTCGAGGCGCTCTTCGTCCACACGCAGGTGCCCGCGGTCCTCGCCTCCGACTGGCTGCGCCGGGTTCCGAGCGTCGTGTCCCTGGATGCCACGCCGCTTCAGTACGACTCGCTCGGAGAGTCCTACAGCCACGCACGGGGCCCCGCCTGGCTCGAGCGGCTGAAGTGGCGGCTCAACCGCCGGGCCTTCCGCAACGCCCGCCGGCTCGTGGCGTGGAGCGCCTGGGCCCGGGACGGCCTGTGCGAGGGCTACGGCGTCGAGCCCGGCCGGGTGAGCGTCATCCCCCCCGGGGTGCACACGCGGGACTGGGCCCGAGCCGAGCGGCGACGGCCGCACGACGGGCCGCTGCGGGTGCTGTTCGTGGGCGGCGATCTCGAGCGCAAGGGTGGGACGCTGCTGCTGGCGGCAGTCCGCTCGCTGCGGGACACGACGCCCATCGAGCTCGACCTCGTCACGCGCAGCCCGGTGGCGCCCGAACCCGGCCTGCGGGTCCACCTCGGCATGCAGGGCAACAGCCCCGAGCTGCGGGCGCTCTACCACGCGGCCGACGTCTTCTGCCTGCCGACGCTCGGCGACTGCCTGCCAATGGTCCTCGCCGAGGCGGCCGCCAGCGGCCTGCCCTCGATCGCCACCGACGTCGCCGCCATCCCGGAGATCGTCCAGGACGGCGTGACCGGGCTGCTGATCCGCCCGCGGGACGAGGCGGGCCTCGGCGCGGCGCTGCGCCGGCTGGCCGGCGACCCGGCCCTTCGCCTCGCCATGGGGGAGCGGGCCGTGGCCCTGGCAACGCGCGAGCACGACGCGGGCGACAACGCGGGGAGGATCCTGGAGATCCTCAAGAGCGTCGCGCTGCGCCGGCCGGCGGCGGGGGGCACGCAGCCGGGCTGAGCGGCTCAGAGCTGCCGGATCACCCGCGCCGGCAGGCCGGCCGCGACCGAGCGCGGCGGGATGTCGCGCGTGACGACGCTGCCGGCCCCCACGACGCTGTGCGCGCCGATCGTCACGCCCGGCAGCACGATCACGCGGGCGCCGAGCCAGACGTTCTCCTCGAGCACGATCGGCTTCGACTCCGGCCTCTCGTCACGGCGTTCCGGCTCGAGCCGGTGGAAACCGTTGTCCATGATCATGACGTGCGGGCCCAGACTGCACCGTGCGCCGATGCGCACGAGCTTCAGCGCGGCAATCGAGCAGCCGTAGTTGATGAAGGCCCCTTCGCCGATCTCGAGCAGGCCGGACACATCGAGCGCGGTGGGTGCGAGGGTCGACATGATCCGGACACGGTCGCCCACGATCAGGCGGCCCCAGACGTTCACGTGAAGGCGGCCCCAGACGCGGACCCGCGGACCCAGCGACTGGGCGTGACGCAGGTACCAGCGGGCGCGCAGCACCGCCCGGCCGTCGCCCCACAGCGACGCCAGGTTCACCGGCCAGCCCCCGGCGCGGCCTCGGCCTCGGGGGTCTGCGCGGAGGGCGCCGCGGTGTCGAGCTGGCGCACGACGCGCGCCGGCACGCCGGCGACCAGGGTGTGCGGAGGCACGTCGCGGTTGACGAGCGCGCCGGCCGCCACGATGGCGCCTTCGCCGATGGTCACCCCGGGCAGCACGAGGCAGCGTGACCCGAGCCAGACGCCCCGGCCGATGCGCACCGGGCGGCTGCACGGCTCACCGGCTCGCCGCGTGGCGGGACCGACCTCGTGAGTCGTCGTCAGGACCATCACCTGGTGGCCGACCGACACGCCCGCCCCGATCTCGACCGCCGCGCCGAGTTCGAGCTGGCAGCCGTAGTTGAACCAGCAGCCCTGGCCGATCCTGAGCGAGCGGTGCAGGTCGGCGGGACCCGAGAGGTACGGCGTCCCCCACATCACGGTCTCCGGACCGACCTGAAAGCCGACGAGGCGCAGCACCGCGGGGCGCACGCGGCCGCCGACGTACCTCGGAAGCGGGGCGAGAAGCACCCGCGCCAGCAGCGTGCGCCAGTTGAGGCCGTGGAGCTCGTCCCGGATCAGGCCGACGAGACGTTTCAACTCGGCCTCGGCAGCGGCGCAGGCTCGTGGCTGGCCTGGCCCTGCTTCTTCGGCGCCCCGATGAACGGCTTCTCGAACGCCAGGAAGAACAGGTACGACAGCCCGATGATGAGCGGCAGGCCCAGGCCCAGCAGGGCCGCAAAGAGGGCCGGCCCCTCCAGCCCGGCGGGCTTGAGCACGAACAGCCACAGCAGCTGCAGGATCGGGGCGTGGATCAGGTACAGGCTGTACGAGAAGCGGCCGATCCAGGCCAGCAGGCGCACGGAGAACACGCGCGAGACGAGACCCTCGGCGGAGCGAGCGGCCGCCAGCAGCAGCCCCACGGTCCCCAGGCCCACGATCAGGTCGAGCAGCGGCCAGCGCGCGATCGCCGTCTTCCAGCCCCAGGCCAGGATCAGACCGGTGGCCGGCAGCAGCGTGGCCGCCGCCAGCGCCCGCCACGGCCCGCGCTCCTTCAGGCGCACGAGCGCCTCGTCGCGGCTGAACGCGACCCGCGCCGCCGCCATGCCCAGGGTGAACAGCCCGAGGTAGTGGTAGTTCGCGTGGTCGATCCGGTGGATGCCGGACAGGGTCAGGGCGTAGCCGACGGCCAGCGAGGCGAGGATCGTCCCGGCGACGCTCCAGCGCCTGAAGGCGAGCACCAGCAGCGGGAAGAGGAAGTAGATCTGCCACTCGAGCGCGATCGACCAGAACACGTAGTTGATGCGCCCCGTGCCGAAGAGGTTCTGCAGCATCAGCAGGTGGCTCACGACGTCCAGCTTGCGCACGTCCGCCGAGACGTCCCACAGCGACCCCGTCTTGCCTCCGAGCACCGTCGCGATCAGCAGCAGGCACAGGGCGACTGCCGCGTAGTACGGGGGCAGGATCCGGCGAGCCCGGCGTTTGAAGAACAGCAGCGGGCCGCCGGCGACGACGCCGCCCGCGCGGGCCACGGGGATGAAGAGACAGAAGCCGGAGATCACGATGAAGACGCTGACCGCCAGGTGGCCGATCGCGAGGGAGTAGGTGAGGAAGGAGAGGTTCGGCGGGGGGAACTGGCCGTAGAACGCGCACCAGGCCTGGCCGTACGAGTGGTTCAGCACGACGACGAGCGCCGCGACCGCGCGCATGCCGTCGATGTAGTCGATGTGGAGCCGGGGGGCAGGGGCGGCGGGAGTCGTCATCGGCGGTCGGAATACTAGCACCGCTTCCGCGGGCGCGACCGGCGAGCCGGCGCGCCGGGTCGTTGGGGTACACTCGCCGCGCACGGGCCGGCCGCCCCGGGAGCGAGGCGCCGCCCGGCTCCCTGGAGGGCCGGTTGCTGGTTTCGATCTGCGTCGCGACGTACAGGCGCCCGGCCGGCCTCGCCCAACTCCTCGACGGCCTCGACCGCCTGGTCTTCCGCGACGGCGAGGCCCCCGAGATCGACGTGATCGTGGTGGACAACGAGGCCGAGGGCCGCGCGGCGGCAGCCTGCGCCGAGCGGGCCCCTCGTTTCCGCTGGGGCCTGCGCTGCCTGGACGAGGCCAGGCGCGGCATCACCTACGCCCGCAACCGCGGCGTCGAGTCGGCTCGCGCCGAGTCCGAGTTCCTCGCCTTCATCGACGACGACGAAGTGCCCGAGCCCACGTGGCTCGACGCCCTGCTCGCGGCGCAGCGGCGCGGCGACGCCGACGTGGTCTCCGGGCCGGTCGTCTCGCGCTTCGACTCGCCGGCCGTGCCGGAGTGGGTGAAGCGGGGCTCGTTCTTCCGCGCGCGCGAGCTGCCCGACGGGCAGGCGCTCCACGTGGCGTTCACGAACAACGCGCTCGTGCGCACGCGGGTGTTCCGCGAGCTGGGACGCGCCTTCGACCACCAGTTCGCCCTCACTGGCGGGGAGGACACGGACTTCTTCATGCGCGTGCACAAGGCGGGCTACCGCATGGTGTGGGCGAGCGGCGCGGTCGTGAGCGAGACCGTGCCCGCGAGCCGCGCCAACGCGGGCTGGATCCTGCGCCGCGGCTACCGCGAGTGGGGATCGCACAGCCGCTGCGAGAAGGTGCTCTACCCCTCGCTGCGTACCCGGGCACTGCGCGTGGCGAAGGCCAGCGCGCTGATCGGCGCCGGCCTGCTCACGTTGCCGGTGACGCTCCTGCTCGGCAAGGCGCGCTGGGTGAAGTCGCTGCTCCTCGTCTGCCGCGGCGCGGGCAGCTTGGCCGGCCTCGCCGGCCGGCACTACGCCGAGTACGACGTCGGCGCTCCCTGACGGCCCGCGGGCGCCGGCCGGGACCGCCCCGGCCAGGCGCCGGCCCACACCGACACGCGACCCGCCACGGCGATGGCCATCGCCAGCAGCAGGGCGTTCGACAGGGTCTGCAGCCCGATGTCGGCGTAGGTGTGCACGCCGTAGATCGGCACGAAGCAGGCCGCGGCCATCGCTGCGGCGCGCACGGTCGGGTCGCGGGCCGCGCGGCAGGCCCCGGCGGCCAGGAACACGATCACCGGCATCACGCACCACGTCCCGATCAGCCCGAGGATGCCCGTGAAGGCGAACAGCGCCATCAGGGAGTTGTGTGGCGTATAGCGGTACATCTCGTCGAAGCCGCCGCCGAAGTAGGCGAAGTAGCTCGAGATGCTGACGAACTGCTGCCCCCAGCCGCTGCCAAGGACCGGGTGCTGGACGAAGGTGATCGCGAGGTTCAGGTTCTCCTCGTGGCGGGCCAGGGTCGAGGAGTCCGTGGTCTGCCCCGTCGTCGAGCCGAAGGCGCGCAGGGGAGCGAAGATGGCGCCGCTGCGCCCCCAGCCGACCGCGGCGTAGAGCGCGAAGATCGGCAGCGCGATCACGAGCGCGCGGTTGAGCCGGCGCCTCATGCGCCCGCGGGGCAGCATCAGGTACATCGTCAGGCCGCCCAGCACCAGCTCGAACCAGACCACGCGGCGGTTGTTCACCTTCATCGCCAGCAGCAGGGGGACGACCGCGCAGGCCGCCAGCGCCCAGGTCGACCAGCGGGCGCGCGACAGCGCCCACGCGCCGAGGACCACGATCGCCGCCGCGAACAGCGGCGAGTCGTCGTGGCTGGTCATGTGCGGGGGGTACGGCTCGTGGCCGCGCACGAAGACGACGAAGTAGTACAGGGCCAGCGTGGCGCGCAGGACCGCCGCGGCCACGACGGTGGTGCCGAGCGCGACGAGATCGCGGGGCGAGCCCAGCGCCGCGAGCAGCAGCGCGGCCACGACCAGGCCCAGGACGAGCGAGCTCACCTGGTAGTAGGCCCAGTAGGCGCTGCCCCCCTGGACGACGCCCCAGAGGATGCCGAGCACGATCGTGCCGCCGCAGACGAGGAGCGCGGCGTCCATCGGCCAGGCGCGGTTGCGGAAAGCCCCGGGCCGGAAGAAGCAGATGGGGGCCGCGAGCAGGACGAGCAGGTTCCAGGCGGGTTGACGCACGCCGGGCAGGGAGTCGAACAGCGGCGCAAAGACGCTCATGAAGCTGCGCCAGGTGTGGTTGAACAGCAGCGGGTCTCCGCTGCGCTCCGCCGTCAGGGCGAGGAAGATCAGGACGCAGAGGCCGCGAACGAGCACGCTAGGCCCAGGGCAGCCGAAGCCACACGTAGTACATGATCACCCCGAAGAAGAGCTCGAAGCCGACCACCGCGGCCACGGCGAGGGCCAGGCCGCGGCGCGGGCGTGGGTCGTACGACGCCACGAGACCGACGAGGACCGGGGTGAGGACCAGCGAGAGCACGATCAGGCGGCGGTTCCTGAGCATGACCCCGGCGAGGACCGGCCCCAGGCTGGCCAGGCACAGCATCAAGAGGCGAGGAACGGCGCGGCGCAGGTCACGACCCTCCCGGCGGCGAGTATAGCCTCAGGACCGCGCGGCTTTCCTGGAAAGGAAGCCCTTCACCGCGTCGAGTTGGTGGCGGTCGAGCCCCCCGGTCAGCCACAGGACGCCGAAGTAGGAGAGCACGGCCAGCGGGGATGCCACGAGCGAGGGCAGGCCGCCGAGCAGCCAGGCGACCCCGGCCATCGCAAGGGCGCCGGCCAGGACCGGCGCCAGGCCCCGCACGAGCGAGCGGTCGACGACGCCCCGCGGGGTCAGCCACAGCGCTGCCGCCACCATCAGCACCTCGCTCGAGAGGGTGGCGACGCAGATGCCGAGTCCGCCGTTGCCCGCGCGCGCCTGGAACAGCGGCACGAGCAGCGGATCGAGGACCACGCTGACGAGCACGCACACGAACTGCGCCGCGGCCCACTCGCGCTGGCGGCCCGCGGCCAGCAGCGCGCTGCCGAGCGGCATGCTCAGGTAGACGAGGGGGATGAACAGCGCGTACAGGCGCAGGTTGTCGATGGCCGGACCGAAGCCCTGGCTGCCGAAGATGCGCACCCCGAGATCCGCGTAGAGCGCCGTGCCCAGGGCGAGCGGCGCCACGAGCAGCGCCGAGTTGCGCACGGCCGCGCGAGCCGTGTCGCGAAACGCCGCCGGCGCCTCCGCGTGGAGACGACACAGCGTGGGGTACAGCGCGGAGATCAGCGCGCCCGCCGGATAGACCAGGACGCCGACCAGCCTCCGGGCAGCGGCGTGCCAGCCGGTCACTTCGGGCGGCGCGAGTTTCGAGAGGAAGACCGCATCGATGTTGGGCTGCAGCGCCATCGTGAGACTGAAGAGCAGGAACGGCCAACCCTGCTTCAGCAGGAGGCGGACCGTCGGCACGCTCACGCGCAGCCCGTGAACCCCGACGGGCCCCAGCATGCGCGCCACGAACACCAGCAGCAGCGCGCTGACCGTGGCGAACACCAGCAGCACGGAAGGAAGCCGTCCGCCCAGGAGCAGCACCGGCACCATCAGGACGGCCATCAGCAGCTGCTGCGCCACGGCGGTGTAGGCGGCGATGTCCGTGCGCTCGAAGCCGCGGACCGTCTCGTGGCAGGCGCCGGTGACGGCGACGATCAGCGAGTTGAGCGACAGCAGCGCGAGGGCGAGCTGCAGGTGCCGGGAGTAGCCAAGCGCCACGAACAACACCGCCAGCACCGCGTAGACGAGGGGGACCGTCAGGACTCTCCAGGCGAGAGCGCTGCCGAGGTACTCCCCGGCCCGCAGGCGCTCGCGAGCCACCAGGGCGGGCATGGTCCCGCTCTGGCCCCACTCGACGAACAGCACGCCGAACGCCACGAAGGTCGACGCGAGGTAGTAGTACCCGAACTCCTCCGCGCCCAGGTAGCGCCCCATGACGGCGTTGACCAGAACGGAGAGGGGCATCGCGACGGCCTGCCCGAGGACCAGCAGGAGCGCGTTGCGAAGGACGAGGGCCTGACCGTTCGGGGTCACGGGCCCGTCCTGTCGCGAGGCACTGCCGTTCCGGGCCGGGAGGTCACACTCGCTCTAGACATCGCTGGAGGATCCCTGCGGCACCGTGTTCCTGGGAGGCGGCGTCCGCGCCCGCGCACGGCGCGCCGGATGAAAGGGTATTCTAGCCCACGTGCCGGCAACCCTGCCGGCCCGTGGCCTGGCGCTCGCAGCGTCACGGACGGCCAGGGCTTCGCCGCCAGGCCGGAGGAACCGGGTGCGCCCAGCCGAGGTCGTTCGGGAGGGGGGTCCGCCGAGGACGGGTACGGGGCGGCTCGGTGCGACCGCGCTGCCGGCCCTGCTGGCGGCGCTGGCCGCGTGCGGGCCAGCAGCCGACCCGTCGGGTGCGTCCGGTCCGTTCACCATCGCGGGCTCGATCAGCCCGGCCTCGAAAGCCGCGGGGGCGACCGTGTCCCTCGGTGGCAGCGCCTCGGCGACGACCACCGCGGACGCCGCGGGCAGCTTCGCCTTCGCCGGGCTCGGCTCCGGCACCTACACCGTCACCCCGAGCGGCAGCGGCCTCACATTCAGCCCACCCAGCGCCACCGTCACGATCGGCGGCAGCAGCGTGAGCGGACTGAGCTTCGCTGCCTCCGACCACGGCGGCGGGGTCGGGGTGGTGCTGGCCGACGAGTTCGACGGCGCGACGCTCGGTCCTGAATGGATCGCGCTCGACCGGCACGGCGACTACGGCAACGGCGAGATCCAGTGCTACCTGCCACGGAACGTGTCGGTCGGGGAGGGTCAGCTGCGCATCACCTCTCGCGCCGAGGAGCGGACCTGCGGCGACGCTCAACACGCCCCCGCCGGCTGGCGCTACACGTCGGGGATGGTGCAGTTCCGGTCGCTCAGCTTCACCTACGGCACGGTCGAGTTCCGCGCCCGGCTGGCCGGCGGCGCGGGTACGTGGCCCGCGGTCTGGCTGCTCGGCGCGGACTGCCAGGCGTCGAACCTGGAGGGCGCCGACAACACTGGTCGCTGCAGCTGGCCGGCCCCCGGCTCCGACGAGATCGACATCACCGAGATCAAGTTCGGCAACCAGACGACGGTGTGGCAGAACGTGATCTCGGGCAGCAGCGGGTTCCAGACCTGCACGCCGACCGTCTCGGACGTCAGCGCGGGCTTTCACGTCTACCAGCTCGTCTGGGCGCCGGGCTCGCTGCGGTGGACGGTCGACGGCCAGACGACGTGCTCCTTCACCAGGCAGGTCCCTTCGACTCCGATGTTCCTGATCCTCAACACCGCCGTGGGTGGAGCTGGGGGACCGGTGAACGACTCGGATCTGCCGCAATCCACTCTGGTCGACTACGTGCGCATCACCCAGCCATGAGGACATGGATTGCAATTAGTCGTTTTGTGACAATCAACGCGCCTCGATAGCCCCGATCACCCGTTCAGAATCACACTCTCTAGGAAGAAGTCGTACTTCCCGCTACTCACTCGTGCGGCTCTCGGGTATACTCTCCCCCGCTCGAACGGCCGCCCCTCCGCGACGTTCTCGAGCCCTACTGTGAGGGGGTCCGGTCTGATGATCAAAATCCATCCTGAGGCGCTGGTTTCGCCCGACGCCGTGATCGGCGAGGGGAGCGCCATCTGGCGCAACGTGCAGATCCGCGAGGGCGCGCGCCTCGGCCAGGGCTGCGTGATCGGCCAGGCGGTGTACATCGACTACGGCGTCGTGGTCGGCGACCACGTGAAGATCGAGAACGCCTCCTCGCTCCACCACGGCGTCGAGCTCGAGGACGGCGTCTTCGTCGGCCCGCACGTCGTGTTCACGAACGACAAGGTGCCGCGCGCGATCAACGCGGACGGCTCGCTGAAGGGCCTCACCGACTGGGTGTGCGGCCGCACGCGCGTGTGCTACGGGGCGGCCGTCGGCGCGAACACGGTGGTGGTCACCGGCATCACGATCGGCCGCTGGGCCATGATCGGCTCGGGCGCGGTCGTGACCAAGGACATCCCCGACCACGCGCTCGCGTTCGGCAACCCCGCGCGCGTGGTGGGCTGGGTGAGCGCGGCCGGCGTGCGCTGCGCGACCCAGGAAGAAGCGGTGCGACTGACGGCGGCCGAGCAGGCCAAGGGGGGGAAATGATCGGGATCGGCGTCATCGGGTACGGCTACTGGGGACCGAACCTGGTCCGCAACTTCTTCAAGGCGCCCGGCGGGCGGGTGACGGCGGTCTGCGACCAGCGGCCCGAGCGGCGCGCCGAGGTCGAGTCGCTCTACCCGACCGTCAAGACCTACGCCGACCTCGACCAGATGCTGGCCGCGCCGGACGTGCAGGCCGTCTGCGTCGCAACACCGGTGGCGACCCACTTCGACCTGGCGCTCAAGGCGCTCAAGGCCGGCAAGCACGTGCTGGTCGAGAAGCCGATCACCACCAGCTCCGAGCAGGCCCGCATCCTCGTGGAGGAGGCCGACCAGCGCAAGCTGGTGCTGATGGTCGATCACACGTTCGTCTACACGAGCGTGGTGACCAAGATCAAGCAACTCGTCGACCAGCGCTACCTGGGCAAGCTCTACTACTACGACTCGGTGCGCGTGAACCTGGGTCTCTTCCAGAGCGACGTCAACGTGATCTGGGACCTCGCGGCGCACGACCTGTCGATCATGGACTTCCTGATCGGGCAGACGCCGAAGGTGGTCGCCGCCACCGGCGTCGGCGTCGTGCCGGGGCAGCCGGAGAGCGTTGCCTACCTCAGCTGCATCTTCGACGACGGCCTGATGGCCCACTTCCACGTGAACTGGCTCTCGCCGGTGAAGATCCGCCAGACCCTGATCGGCGGCTCGGAGAAGATGGTGAGCTGGGACGACATGCAGCTCACCGAGAAGCTGCGCGTCTACGACCGCGGCATCACGCTCAACAGCAGCCCGGAGAACGTCTACCAGCTCAAGGTGGGCTACCGCGCCGGCGACATGTGGGCGCCGCACGTGCCGAACGTGGAGGCCCTGCAGGTGGAGGCCGCCCACTTCCTCGACTGCATCAACACCGGCAAGAAGCCGATCACCGACGGGCGCTGCGGCGCCCGCATCGTCACCATCCTCGAGGCCGCCTCGAAGTCGATGGCCAACCACGGCGAGCCCGTGCACCTCAATGGAGGAGCGCTTTGATCCCCTTCGTCGACCTGAAGGCCCAGTACCAGTCCATCAAGCCCGAGGTGGACGCGGCCGTGATCGCCGTCTTCGAGACGACGCAGTTCGTGCTCGGCAGCGCCGTCGCGAGCTTCGAGAAGCAGTTCGCGGCGTACTGCAAGGTCGAGCACGCGCTCGGCGTCAGCTCGGGCACGAGTGCTTTGCACCTGGCTCTGCTCGCGGCCGGCGTCGGCGCCGGGGACGAGGTGATCACCACCCCGTTCACGTTCGTGGCCACGGTCAGCGCGATCGACTACGCGCGGGCGACGCCGGTGTTCGTGGACGTCCTGCCCGACACCTGGCTGATGGACCCGGCGAAGGTCGAGGCCGCGATCACCCCGCGCACGAAGGCGATCCTGCCCGTCCACCTGCACGGCCGCAGCGCGGAGATGGACCCGATCCTGGAGATCGCGCGCCGGCGCGGGCTGGTCGTGATCGAGGACGCGGCGCAGGCGCACGGCGCCGAGTACCACGGCCGGCGCGCCGGCAGCATGGGCGAGCTCGGCTGCTTCAGCTTCTACCCGGGCAAGAACCTCGGCGCCTACGGCGAAGGCGGCGCGGTCACCACGAACGACCCCGAGCTCGCCAAGCGCGTGCGGCTGCTGCGCGACTGGGGCGCCGAGCGCAAGTACCACCACGACCTCAAGGGCTTCAACTACCGGCTCGAGGGCGTGCAGGGCGCGGTGCTCGGCGTGAAGATGAAATACATCGAGGGCTGGACCGAGTCCCGCCGCCGCCACGCGGCGCGCTACGAGAAGCTGCTGCAGGGCACGGCCTACGGGCGCCCGGCGCCCGAGGGCGACACGCGCCACGTGTACCACGTCTACGCGCTGCGCCACGCGAAGCGCGACCTGCTGCAGAAGTACCTCGAGGGTCGCGGCATCCAGACCGGCATCCACTACCCGATCCCGGTGCACCTGCAGAAGTGCTTCTCCGAGCTCGGCCACAAGCCGGGCGACTTCCCGAACGCCGAGCGGATCGCGCTCGAGACGCTGTCGATACCGATGTTCCCCGAGATGACCGAGGCGCAGCAGGACGAGGTCGTGGCGGCGCTGCGCGAGTGGTCCGAGCAGTAAGAGACTGGGAGAAGAGAAAAAGATGGCGGCTCCGAGAGTGCTGGTGACGGGCGGCGCGGGCCTGGTCGGCTCGCACATCGTCGACCTGTTGATGGACGAGCGCGAGGCCGGTCGCTGCGGCGACATCCTCGTGCTCGACAACTTCGTGCGCGGGCGGCGCGAGAACCTCGAGCCCGCGCTGCGCCGAGGCCCCGTCACGATCGTCGAGGGGGACATCCGCGACCGCAAGGCGGTCGCGGCCGTGATGGAGGGCGTCGACCAGGTCTACCACCAGGCGGCGATCCGCATCACGCAGTGCGCCGAGGAGCCGCGGCTCGCGCTCGAGACGATGATCGACGGCACGTTCAACATCGTCGAGGCGGCGCAGGCGGCGGGCGTCCGGAAGGTCGTGGCGGCGTCGAGCGCCTCGGTGCTGGGCCTCGCCGAGGTGTTCCCGACGCCGGAGGGCCATCACCCCTATAACAACCGCACGTTCTACGGCGCCTCGAAGGTGTTCCTCGAGGGCCTGCTGCGCAGCTACAACGACATGTACGGCCTGCGCTACGTCGCGCTGCGCTACTTCAACGTCTACGGCCCGCGCATGGACATCTACGGCGCCTACACCGAGGTGCTGATCCGCTGGATGGACCGCCTGCTCGAGGGCAAGCCGCCGCTGATCTTCGGCGACGGCAAGCAGACGATGGACTTCGTCTACATCGAGGACATCGCGCGCGCCAACCTGCTGGCGATGAAGTCGGACGTCTCCGACGACGTCTTCAACGTCGCGAGCGGCGTCGAGACGAGCCTCAACGACCTGGCCGCGGCCCTGTGCCGGGTGATGGGCAAGGACCTCGGGATCGAGTACGGACCGGAGCGCAAGGCCAACCCGGTGCAGCGCCGGCTGGCCGACACCCGCCGCGCCAAGGAGCGGATCGGCTTCGAGGCACAGGTCGGCCTCGACGAGGGCCTGCGCCGGCTGGTCGCCTGGTGGCAAGAGGCCAAGGCCCGGAGGGCGACTTGAGCGCGCCCGCGCCGCGGCAGCTCGCGCTGGCGCGCCCGGTGATCGGCGAGGCCGAGGCCGACGCGGCGCGCCGACCGATCCTCT
>JBGASI010000405.1:0-4745 GCA_044229815.1 Vicinamibacteria bacterium
TTTCTGGATGGCGGCCGCGTGCTCGGCCCGCCGGCGCTCGGTGAAGTCCTGGTGAGCGACGACGACGCCCTTGCGGCCCGAGCCCATGGGCGTCGCGAGCAGCGAGAACCAGCGCGTCCCCGAGTTGGTTGGGCAGGGGTACTCGAGGCTGAAGCTCGGCGCGCGGCCCTCGAGCACCTCGCGGATGCCCGACGCGGCCGCGGCGGCGTCTTCCGCACCCTCGCCGCGGCTGTGTTCGCAGACCTCGAGGTAGTTGACGCCCTCGTCCGTGCCCGGCGCCCCGGCCGCGAAACGCCGCCAGGGCTCGTTCGTCTCGACGATGACACCGTGCTCGTCCAGCACGGCGATGTGGGCGGCGACCGAGTCGAGCACGGAGCGCTTGAAGTCCTCGCTCGCGCGCAGCGCCTCCTGGGCCCGCTTGCGCTCGGTGATCCGCTCGGTGGCGATGATGATCCCGCCCACCGTTCCGTCGGCCAGGTGCCAGGGCCGGATCTCCCACTTGACCCACTCGAGCTGGCCGTCCGCGCGCAGGAACGGGTCCTCGTCGCAGCTCTCGGTCGCCCCGCCGAGGCAGCGGCGGTGGATCGCCTTCCAGCGCTCCGGGATCTCGGGGAAGACCTCGTAGTGGCCACGGCCCAGCACGTCCTCGAGGCGCAGCCGGTAGTCGGCCAGCCAGCGCCGGCTCGCCGCCAGGTAACGCAGCTCGCGGTCGAGCATCGCGATGGCGGCGGGCGCGTTCTCGATGAAGAGCCGCAGCTTCTGCTCGCTCTCCGCGAGCGCCCGCTGCGCCCGGCGGCGCTCGGTCACGTCGGCGAAGGTGGTGAAGACCTGCCACGGCGCCCCGTCGCCCGGCCGGAAGACCGGTGTCGCGTCGACGAGGATCCAGCGCAGCTGGTTCGCTCGAGGGTCGAACACGCCGAACGTCACCGCGGGGACGGCCCTCCCGCTGCGCAGGGCGACCATCGCCGGGTGCTCTTCGCCCGGCAGCGGCGAACCGTCCTCGCGCACGGCCCGCCAGCGCGGATCGGCGGACATGTGCCCCTGGAGTTCCTCGCGGGTGAGACCCAGGATCCGCTCGGCGGCGGGGTTCGCGTCGATGATCCGCCCGGAGGCGTCCTGGTGGACGACGCCGAGCGCGGTGGTTTCGAAGAGCGTCCGAAAGCGCTCCTCGCTCTCGCGCATCGCGCGCTCGGCGGACCTGCGATCGGTCGCGTCCATCACGAAGCCGTGCCAGAGGACGCTGCCGTCCGGCTCGAGCTGCGGCATCGAGCGGCCCTCGATCCAGCGCTCCCCCTTCCGCGGGTGCTCGTAGCGGCAGGCGTGGTGCCAGGGCTCCAGGGACCGCGCGGATTCCTCGATGGTCGCGTGGAAGCGGGGGGCGTCCTCGGGGTGGATGCGCTCGAACAGCGGCACGGCCGAGACCGCCAGCTGCTGCGGGCTCAGGCCCCACAGGTCCTGCGCGGCCGGGCTGGCGTAGGGCATTCGAGCGGTGCCGTCCGGCCAGCGCTGGAACGAGCACAGGACACCCGGCACTGTCGCCGCGATCCGGACCAGGGGGTCTCCGGGCGCCCCGTCCGCACCCTGGGCCGTCGCCGGCCCGTTGGCGCCGCGCGCGCGCCAAGGCACCGCCCCGAGCAACGACGAGAACAGGGAGACGGCCATGGCCACCCTTCTCGACGAACGTCAGGCAGACCGCGCTTCTGGTTCGATTCTGCGCCCCCCCGCGCGAGGCCGTCAACCGAACGAGGCCCGGGGCGGGCGGGAATCGCCCCGGGCCCACGGCCGGCCGCGTGGCCGGCGCTAGCGCCTAGACGACGCCCTGGTCCAGCATCGCGTTGGCGACCTTGAGGAAGCCGGCGATGTTCGCCCCGTTGACGTAGTTGCCCGGCGTGCCGAACCGCTCCGCCGTCTCGAAGCACGCCTTGTGGATGTTCTTCATGATGGTGTGGAGCCGCTCGTCGACTTCCTCGCGGCTCCACGACAGTCGCATGCTGTTCTGGGACATCTCGAGGCCGGAGGTCGCGACGCCGCCGGCGTTGGCGGCCTTGCCCGGGCCGTAGAGGATCTTCGCGTCGAGGAAGCGGTTCACCGCGTCGATCGTGCTGGGCATGTTGGCGCCCTCGCCGATCACGTAGACGCCGTTCTTGAGCAGGTGGTCGGCGTCCTTGCCGCCGATCTCGTTCTGCGTCGCGCTCGGGAAGGCGCAGTCGGCCTTGTGGTTCCAGAGCGGGTTGTAGTCGAGCTTGGGGTCGACCGGCGTGTAGACGGCCGTCTTGTACTTGTCGGCGTACTCCTTGATGCGGCCGCGGCGCACGTTCTTCAGGTCCATCGCGAACTTCAGCTTCTCGCGGTCGATCCCGGCCTCGTCGTAGACGTAGCCCGAGGAGTCGGACAGCGTCACGACCTTGCCGCCGAGGTCGAGGATCTTCTCGACCGTGTACTGCGAGACGTTGCCGCTGCCCGAGACGAGGCAGGTCTTGCCGGCGAGCGTCTGCTTGCGCGTCCCCAGCATCTCCTGGCTGAAGTACACGCAGCCGTAGCCGGTGGCCTCGGGCCGGATCAGCGAGCCGCCCCAGTTGAGCCCCTTGCCGGTCAGGACGCCGGTGAACTCGTTGCGCAGCTTCTTGTACATGCCGAACAGGAAGCCGATCTCGCGGCCGCCCACGCCGATGTCGCCGGCCGGCACGTCGGTGTCGGCGCCGATGTGGCGGAACAGCTCGGCCATGAAGGCCTGGCAGAAGGCCATCACCTCGTTGTCGCTCTTGCCCTTCGGGTCGAAGTCGCTGCCGCCCTTGCCGCCGCCCATGGGCAGCGTGGTCAACGAGTTCTTGAAGACCTGCTCGAAGGCCAGGAACTTGAGGATGCCGAGGTTGACGGAGGGGTGGAAGCGCAGGCCGCCCTTGTAGGGGCCGATCGCGCTGTTCATCTCGATGCGGAAGCCGCGGTTCACCCGCACCTGGCCCTGGTCGTCCACCCAGGGCACGCGGAACAGCATCACGCGCTCGGGCTCGATGATCCGCTCGAGGACCTTGGCGTGGCGGTACTCGGGATGGCGGTCGAGGACGAGGGCGAGCGACTCGGCGACCTCCTGGACGGCCTGATGGAACTCGGGCTCGGCGGGGTTCTTGGCCTTGACCTCGGCCATCAGAGAAGTGACGTATTCGTTCATCAGTGACTCCCAGAGAAGAGGCGACCGCGAGGCGGGCGGGAAGACTGCGGTTGGGCCAGCGATTCGGCCATCGTGTCGCCTGACGGGCCGTCCTCGCGTCCGCCCGATCCTGGGGGCGTGGGCGATCGACGGCCCTGATGGCACCCATCATGGGCGCGAGCCGCTCCGGGTGCCATGAGCAGTTGGCACTACCGGCTCAGCCGCACCGAATGAACCGAAAGATCCGGTGCGTGCTGACCTTTCCCCGGCCGCGGCGGGCTGTCAACATGGAGGAGCCAGGAGGAATCGACATCATGGTGATGAAGGGCGTGAATCCCTACGAGATGGCACAGGCCCAGTTCGACAAGGTGGCCGCCATTCTGGACCTCGACCCGGCGACGCGCGAGCTGCTCCGGCAGCCGCTGCGCGAGCACAGCTTCGCGATCCCCGTGCGCATGGACGACGGTCGCGTCCGGGTCTTCCGCGGCTTCCGCGTGCAGCACAACGACGCGCGCGGGCCGTCGAAGGGCGGCATCCGCTTCCACCCGCAGGAGACGCTCGACACCGTGCGCGCCCTCTCGATGTGGATGACCTGGAAGTGCGCGGTGGTGGACATCCCGCTCGGCGGCGGCAAGGGCGGCGTCATCTGCGACCCCCACCACCTGTCGCAGCGCGAGCAGGAGCAGATCTGCCGCGGCTGGGTGCGGCAGCTCGCCCGCAACGTGGGGCCTGTGTCGGACGTGCCGGCCCCCGACGTGATGACCTCGGGCCAGCACATGCTGTGGATGCTCGACGAGTTCGAGGCGATCCACGGCGGCCGCTACCCCGGCTTCATCACCGGCAAGCCCGTGGGCATGGGCGGCTCCGAGGGCCGCACCGAGGCGACCGGCTACGGCGTCGTGTTCACGATCCGCGAGGCGCTGCGCCAGCTCGGGCTCGACGTGGCCCAGACCCGCGCCAGCGTGCAGGGCTTCGGCAACGTCGCGCAGTACGCGATCCGCTTGCTGCAACGGATCGGCGGCAAGGTCAGCTGCGTCTCCTGCTGGGACCAGCAGGACCAGCGCGCCTACTCCTTCCGCAAGAAGGACGGCGTCGACGCCGACGCTCTCGTCGGGATCGCTGACCGCTTCGGCGGCATCGACAAGGAGAAGGCGCGCGAGCTCGGCTACGAGGTGCTGCCGGGCGACGCCTGGCTGGCGGAGCCCGTCGAGATCCTGATCCCCGCAGCGCTCGAGAACCAGATCGACGGCGAGAGCGCCCGCCGCATCGCGGGCAGCGTGAAGATCATCGCGGAGGGCGCCAACGGCCCGACCACCACGGACGGGGATGCCGTGCTGCGGGAGCGCGGGATCTACGTGATCCCCGACTTCCTGGCCAACGCCGGCGGCGTCACCTGCAGCTACTTCGAGCAGGTGCAGAGCAACACGAACTACTATTGGGAGAAGGACGAGGTCCTGGCCAAGCTCGACGTGAAGATGACCTCGGCGTTCCACGCCGTCCACGAGCTGGCGGACCGGCGCAAGCTGCCGATGCGCGACGCCGCCTACGTGATCGCGATCAGCCGCGTGGCGCAGGCCTGTCGGGAGCGCGGCTGGGT
>JBGASI010000406.1:0-4719 GCA_044229815.1 Vicinamibacteria bacterium
GGCCTACAATCCGGGCCCTGCGCTCGAGCACCCAGGTCCGCGCCGCATGCATCCTCTTCGCCCTCGTCCCGGCTGCCGTCTCCGGCGCGGGCACCGCAGCGGCGCCGCCCGCCGTGCGCGCGGTCCGCCTCACGGGCGAGATCGAGCTCGACGGCCGGCTCGACGAAGTGGCCTGGACCCAGGCACCGGCGGCCGGCGGCTTCCTCCAGCGCGACCCCGACCAGGGCCAGCCGGCCAGCCAGGCGACCGAGCTGCGGCTTGCCTTCGACGACCACGCGCTCTACGTGGGAGCGCGGCTCCTGGACCGCGAGCCCGGGCGCATCGGCCGCCAGCTCTCGCGCCGCGACGCGCTGCCCGAGGGCGACAGCTTCACGCTGTACCTCGACCCGCACCGCGACCGTCGCACCGGCGTCGTGCTGCAGGTGAGCGCCGCCGGCGTGCAGCGCGACGCGGCGATCTACGACGACAACTTCGAGGACGACACCTGGGACGGCGTCTGGGAGTCGGCGGTCGGCGTCGACGCGGACGGCTGGAGCGTCGAGATGCGCATCCCGTTCTCGCAGCTGCGCTTCTCGCGCGAGCCGGGCCGCGCCTGGGGCGTCAACGCCCGGCGCGTCGTGTACCGGCGCAGCGAGGCGGACTGGCTGGTGCTCGTGCCGAAGAACGAGAACGGGCTCGCCTCGCGCATGGGGCCGCTCGAGGGCATCGAGGGCATTCGTACCGGCACCCACCTGGAGCTGCTGCCGTACCTGTCCGGCCGGGCCGAGTACGTCGCCCCGGCCGCCGAGGGCGACCCATGGAACGACGGCTCGCGCGCCTTCGGCGGGGCGGGCCTCGACTTCCGCTACGGGCTCGGCACCGGCACGGCGATCGTCGGCGCGATCAACCCGGACTTCGGCCAGGTCGAGGTCGACCCGGCGGTGGTCAACCTGACGGCGTTCGAGACCTTCTTCGAGGAGAAGCGGCCGTTCTTCAGCGAGGGCAGCCAGGTCTTCCTGCGCTTCGGCCGCAGCGGGGCGAGCGACTACACGACCTACTTCTACCCCGAGCCGCTGCTGTTCTACTCGCGGCGGATCGGGCGCACGCCGCAGGGCAGCGCGAAGGGCGACTTCGTCGACACGCCCGCCTCGACCACCATCCTGGGCGCCACGAAGCTGGTGGGGCGCTTGAAGGGCTGGAACCTGGGCGTGCTCGAGGCGGTGACCGGGCGCGAGTCGGCGCGCCTTGCGCTCGGCCCGGCGCGCGACCACGCGGAGGTGGAACCGCTCACGAACTACTTCGTGGCCCGCGCCCAGCGCACGCTGTCCCCGCGCTCCGCGCTCGGCTTCTTCGGCAGCGCGGTGAACCGCTCCTTCGACACGCCCGCCCTCGAGTCGCTGCTGGTGGCACGGGCGCTCGTCGGCGGCCTCGACGGCCACCTCTTCCTCGACCCGGCCCGCGACTGGGTGCTCTCCGGCGGCTTCTCCGGCAGCACGGTCGGCGGCAGCGCCGCCTCGGTGGTCCGGCTGCAGCGCGCGGCGCAGCGCTACTACCAGCGCCCGGACGCCCCGCACGTGCGTTTCGACCCGCTCGCGACCTCGCTCTCGGGCTGGAGCGGGCGCCTGGGCCTGAACCGCAACCGCGGCAACGTGACCCTCAACGCGGGACTGTGGGGCATCAGCCCGGGCTTCGAGCCGAACGACCTCGGCTTCGCGACGCAGACCGATCGCGGCGGCGGCCACGCGCAGCTGCTCCTGCGCAAGCTGACGCCGGACGGGCTCACCCGCAGCCGCAAGCTGTCGCTCGCCAAGTGGTGGACCTGGAACTTCGCCCGCGAGTGCCAGGGCGACGGCGTCGCGCTCGCGGCCGGCGTGCAGGCGCGCAACTACTGGACGCTCGACCTCACGCTCGGCAAGTCCTGGGACACCTGGGACGACAAGCTGACGCGCGGCGGCCCCACGGTGATCCGGCCGGGCATCGAGAGCCTGGGGCTCGTCGCCGGCACGGACACGCGTCGGAGGGCGTGGGCGACGGCCTCGGCCAGCCTGTCCAACCGCTCGTTCGGCGGCCGCACGCGCCAGTACGTGGCGACGCTCAACCTGCGCCCGTGGACGGCGCTCACGCTGTCGCTGACGCCGTCCTTCCTGAAGACGCGCTCGGTCGCGCAGTACCTCGCGACGATCCCCGACGCGACCGCCACGTCGACCTACGGCAGCCGCTACGTCTTCGGCGGCCTCGAGCAGACCGAGGCCTCGATCCCGCTGCGCGTCAGCCTCGCGCTGTCGCCGCGGCTGTCGCTGCAGCTCTACACCCAGGCGCTGCTGTCGACCGGCGACTACCCGTCCATCAAGGAGCTGGCCACGACCAGGGGCTACTCCTTCCCGAGCTACGGCCGCGACGTCGGCAGCATCGAGCTCGAGCCCGGCGGCCGGACGTACCGGATCGACCCCGACGCGGCCGGCCCGGCGGCGCCCTTCCGCCTGGCCGTCCCCGACTTCAACCTGAAGTCCCTGCGCCTCAACGCGGTCCTGCGCTGGGAACTGCGCCCCGGCTCGGCGGCCTACGTCGTCTGGACGCAGCGCCGCCGGGACGGTGCGAACCCGGGCGAGTTCGAGCTCGGCCGGGACCTCGGCGACCTGCTCGCCGCGCCCTCGGACGACGTCTTCATGGTCAAGCTCGCCTGGTGGCTCGGCAAGTGAGGGCGGCTCCTCAGGCCGCCACGGGCTTCTGCCCGGCCAGGAAACGGTCGAAGCGCGCCACCACGTCCTTCAGGTAGGCGGCGTCGCCGCCTTCGATCTCGGTGGTGATCCAGCCGTCGTAGCCGATGTCGGCGAGGGCCTTGCGCACCGCCACCCAGTCCACGTCGCCGTCCCCGATGTTCTTCCAGAAGAACTGGCCCTTGCCCCGGTCGAGCTTGAAGTCCTTGATGTGGATGCGGGAAATGCGCGGGCCCAGCGTGCGCGCCCAGTCCTGCGGGAAGCCGTAGAAGAGCATGTTGCCCACGTCGAGGTAGGCCTTCGCCCACGGCGAGGCGAGCTCGTCGACGTAGCGCGCCATCTCGAGCGGGCTGAGCAGGAACTTGTTCCAGACCTCTTCGATGCCGACCACCACCTTGAGCTCCTGCGCGAGCGGCAGGATGCGCTCCTTGATCACCTTCTGCGAGCGCGCCCAGGCGTCCTTGTACGCGGTCCCGGCGTCGACGACGGCCGGCACCAGCAGCACCGAGTCCGCCCCCCACAGCTTCGCGTTCTTGAGCGAGGCCTCCATGCCCGCCACGCTCTTGCTCACGACCGCGGGGTCGGCGCTCGACAGCGGGTACTGCCAGTGCGCGTCGTTCATCACGGAGTGGATCTGCAGCCCCGTCTTCACGGCCGCGGCGCGGATCTCCTCGGCGACGGCCGCGTCGGTGATCGTGCTGACCTCGACGCCCGCGAAGCCCGAGTCGCGCGCGAGCTGGAAGCGCGCGGCGTAGCCGAGTTCCTTCGGCAGCATGCCGACGTAGACGGCCTTCTTCGGCGTCCCGGCCGCGGCGGCCGCGACCCCCTGCGGGCGCGCCGCGGCCACGGCCGCGAGGGCCCCCGTCGTCTGGAGGAATGCGCGTCGGTCCAGGATCATGTCGACCTCCCGCGCGCCTCCGCTGGCGCGCGTCGAGAGTGTACGCCGATGCGGGCGGCTCGGGCCGCGCGGCCCAGGCGGGCACCCTCGGAACGGTATCTCCCTTGACGAGGGGCCGGGCCGGGGATAGCTTCGCTTCGGTCCAGGCCCGCGCGCCTGCGCGGGCCGGCGCGAGCGTCCCCTTCCGCGGAGGCACCATGAAGCGCGCGTACACCCTCGGCATCGACTACGGCACCAACTCCGTCCGCGCTCTGGTCGTGGACTGCGCCGACGGCCGCGAGCTGGGCACGGCCGTCTTCGACTACCCGTCCGGCGACCACGGCATCCTGCTCGACCCGAAGGACCCGCACCTCGCGCGGCAGAACCCGGCCGACTACGTCCTGGGCCTCGAGCAGTCCGTCAAGGGTGCGTTGGCGGCGGCGGCGGCGGCCCCGGGCTTCGAGCGAGGCGACGTGATCGGGATCGGCGTCGACACGACCGGCTCGACACCGATCCCGGTCGACGCGCAGTGCCGGCCGCTCGCGCTCGACCCGAGGTGGCAGTCCAACCTCGCGGCCCACGCCTGGCTGTGGAAGGACCACACCGGCGCGGCCGAGGCCGCCGCGATCACGGCGACCGCGCGCGAGCACGCGCCGCAGTACCTGGCGCCGATCGGCGGCGTCTACTCGTCCGAGTGGCTCTGGTCGAAGGTCTGGAAGTGCCTGAAGGCGGCGCCCGAGGTGTTCGACGCCGCCGCGAGCTGGCTGGAGCTGGCCGACTACGTCCCGGCCGTGCTCGCCGGCCGCACGAGCCCGCGCGACGTCGTGCGCGGCGTCTGCCCGGCCGGGCACAAGGCCCTCTACTCGCGGGCCTGGGGCGGCCTGCCTGCCAAGGGCTTCCTGGCCCGCCTCGACCCGAAGCTCGCGGCGCTGCGCGAGCGGATGTACGACGAGGCCTGGCCCGCCGACCGTCCCGCCGGCACGCTGTGCGCGGAGTGGGCGCGCCGGCTCGGGCTGCCGGAGGGCATCCCGATCGCGATGGGCAGCTTCGACGCGCACTACGGCGCCGTCGGCGCGGGCGTCACGAGCGGCACGCTCGTGAAGATCATCGGCACCTCGACCTGCGACTGCGCGGTCGCCTCGAACC
>JBGASI010000407.1:0-9063 GCA_044229815.1 Vicinamibacteria bacterium
GGCCGTGGCGCCGCCCGCAGCGCCGGCGGACGAGCCGCCGCCCGTCACCCTGGGCGCCGACGACTCGCTGCTGGCCGCGCTCGTCGCGCAGTGCGCCGGCCGCCCCTCGCTCGCGGCGCCCCTGCGCTCGGCTGTGGTCCGGATCGAGGGGCACACCCTGGTGCTCGAGGTGCCGCCCGACTTCGTCCCGCTCGCGACCCTGCACTCGGACGAGTACCGCGACCTCGCCAGGAAGGCGACCGGCCAGGTGCTGTCCCTGCGCATCGGCACGGGCGGCGCCGTCGGCGGCGGCGAGGAGGCCGGGCCTCCCGGCGAGGGCGAGGCGAAGAAGCAGAAGCTGCGCGAAGAGGCCGCGCGCGAGCCGGCGGTGCAGGAGGCGATCGACCTGTTCGACGGCCGTCTGGTGGACGTGCGGGAGGCCAAGTCCTCCAGGGAGGAACCGTGAACCCGTTTGGCGATCCGCGCAAGCTCATGAAGCAGCTCCAGCAGGCGCAGGAGAAGATCCAGGCCGAGATCGCGGCGCTCGTCGTCGAGGCGAGCTCGGGCGGCGGCGTCGTCCGGGTCGAGCTGGACGGCCAGAAGCAGCTGCGCAGCCTGAAGATCGACCCGGAGGTCGTCAGCAAGGACGACGTCGAGATGCTGCAGGACCTGATCCTGGCCGCCGTCAACGAGGCGGGGCGCAAGGTCGACCAGACCATCCAGGAGAAGGTCGGCGGGCTGACCGGCGGCATGAAGCTGCCGGGCTTCTAGCCCCGACGGCGTGGACTACCCGGCGCCGGTCGCGACGCTGATCGAGGAGTTGCGCAAGCTGCCCGGGATCGGGCCGAAGTCGGCCCAGCGCATCGCCTTCCACCTGCTGCGCGGCACGCGCGAGGACGCGCTGCGGCTCTCCACGGCCGTCGGCACCCTGCTCGACGGCATCCGCACCTGCTCGCGCTGCCACGCCGTCACCGACCGCGAGCTGTGCGCCACCTGCTCGGACCCCCAGCGCAGCGACCGGACGATCTGCGTCGTGGAGGAGCCCCACGACGTCGTGGCGGTCGAGAAGACACGCGACTTCCACGGCCGCTACCACGTGCTGCACGGCGCGCTCTCCCCCCTCGGTGGCGTCGGCCCGGACGAGTTGCGCATCGCCTCGCTGCTCGAGCGCGTGCGGCCGGGCGGCGTCGAGGAGGTCATCCTCGCCACGAGCCCCAACGTCGAGGGGGAGGCCACGGCGGTCTACCTGGCCCGCCTGCTCAAGCCCCTCGGGGTCCGGGTCAGCCGGATCGCGATGGGCGTCCCCGTGGGCTCGGACCTGGAGTGGGCGGACGAGGTCACGATGTCGAAGGCCCTCGAGGGCCGCCGCGAGTACTGACCCGGCCGCCTAAGCCCCGCCGCACGTTTGATTACGCTTGACCGCACGGTTATCCTTCAACGTTCTCTTGGGGGGCCGTCCGCCCGCCCGTGGGCTGTTCTGGCAGCCCCCCGTGAGAGGAGGATCACGACATGGCGGCCCCCGACATCGTGATGTACGAGGAAGAGTTCAACCTGATCAAGCAGGTGATCTCGAAGCTCCGAATCGATGCCAACGCCAAGGTCGTGTTCCTGGTCGACAAGAACGGCCAGCAGATCGCCGCGCAGGGCGAGATCGAGAACCTCGACACCACCTCGCTCGCCTCGCTGACGGCCGGCAACGTCGCGGCGACCGACGGGCTGGCGCGGCTGATCGGCGAGAAGGAGTTCTCGATCCTCTTCCACGAGGGCGAGAAGGACAACATCCACATCTCGATCGTGGCGCAGCGCGTGATCCTGGTCGTGATCTTCGACGAGCGCTCCTCGCTGGGGCTCGTGCGGCTGCGCGTCAAGAAGGCCTCCGGCGAGTTGAACGACGTGTTCGGGCGGATCATGTCGAAGGTCGAGAGGGAGCGGGCGGCGGCCGGGGCCGCCTTCGAGAGCCCGTTCGCCGAGATCACCGACGACGACATCGACTCCCTGTTCAGCGAGTAGCCCAAGAGCCCGATGACGTTCATCAACTACGCCTCACGCGAGATCAACTGCAAGATCGTCTACTACGGTCCGGGTCTGTGCGGGAAGACCACGAACCTGCAGTGGATCTACGACAAGACGAACCCCAACGCGAAGGGCAAGCTGATCTCCCTCGCCACCGAGACCGACCGCACGCTGTTCTTCGACTTCCTGCCGCTCGAGCTGGGCACGGTGCGCGGCTTCAAGACGCGCTTCCACCTCTACACGGTGCCCGGCCAGGTCTTCTACGACGCGAGCCGCAAGCTGATCCTCAAGGGCGTCGACGGCGTCATCTTCGTGGCGGACAGCCAGGTCGAGCGGATGGACGCCAACGTCGAGGCGATCGAGAACCTGCAGGTCAACCTCAAGGCCCAGGGCTACGACCTGGCGAGCATCCCGTACGTGCTGCAGCTCAACAAGCGCGACCTGCCGAACGTGGCGCCCGTGGACGAGATGGTCCCGCTGCTGCGCCGGAAGACCGAGCCCGTGTTCGAGGCCGTCGCCTCGAAGGGGACCGGCGTCTTCGAGACGCTCAAGGGCGTCGCCAAGCTCGTGCTGCAGGAGCTGACGAAGACCGGTTGATCCCCGGCTCTTCGCCACCGCCCGTGTCGGGCGTCGTCCCCGCCGCGAGCCTGCGCACTGCGCGGCAGCTCACCGAGCAGGCCTTCGATCGCGCCGCCGGCGCGGCGCTCGTCCCGGGCAACGCGGTGCGGCTGCTCGAGGACGCGGCCGGGAACTACCCGGTCTGGCTCGAGGCGATCGCGGCCGCGGAGCGCTTCGTCCACCTCGAGGTCTACATCCTCGCGGACGACCGGATCGGCCGCCGCTTCGCCGAGGCCCTCGCCGACCGGGCGCGCGCCGGCGTCAAGGTGCGCCTCGTCTACGACTGGCTCGGCGGCCTCGGCCAGGCCGGCCGCCGCTACTGGCGCGGCCTGCGCGCGGCCGGCGTCGAGGTGCGCTGCTTCAACCCGCTGCGTCCGACCTCCACGTTCGACACGCTGCGCCGCAACCACCGCAAGTCGATCGTGGTCGACGGCCGCGTCGCGTTCGTCACCGGCCTGTGCATCGCCGACAGCTGGCTCGGCGACCCGGAGCGGGGCAGGGCGCCGTGGCGCGACACCGGGCTCGAGCTGCGCGGGCCGGCCGTGCGCGACGTGGCGCTGGCCTTCGCCGACACCTGGGCGGAGACGGGCGAGCCGCTGCCGGCCGCCGAGCTGGAGGCCGAGGCGCCGCCGCGCGCCGGAGACGTGGCCGTGCGCGTGATGGCCGGCACCTCGTTCGGCACCGCGGCCTTCCGCCTCGACACTCTCGTCGCCGCGCTCGCCGGCCGGCGGCTGTGGCTCTCCGACGCGTACTTCGCCGGCACCTCGACCTACGTGCAGGCCCTGCGCGCCGCCGCCCGCGACGGCGTCGACGTGCGCCTGCTCGTGCCGGGCGCGGGCACCGACATCGGCCTCGTGCAGGCCCTCTCGCGCGCGGGCTACCGGCCGCTGCTCGAGGCCGGCGTGCGCGTCTTCGAGTGGAACGGCCCGATGATGCACGCGAAGACGGCGGTCGCCGACGGGCACTGGGCCCGTGTCGGCTCGACCAACCTCAACGTGGCGAGCTGGTTCGGCAACTGGGAGCTCGACGTCGTGATCGAGGACGACACCGTCGCCGCTGCGATGGAAGCGATGTACCAGCGGGACCTCGAGGGCACGACCGAGATCGTGCTCGACCGCGGGCGGCTCTGGCGCGGCGCGCGCCGCGTGCGGCCGGTCGCGCGCTCGAGCCGGCGCGGCCAGCCCGGCACGGCCCGCGCCCGCCGCGCCGCGGCCGGTGCCGTCCGCCTCGGCCACACGATCGGCGCCGCCGTCGCCGGCCGTCGCACGCTCGGCCCGGCCGAGGCCGTGCTCGCCGGGCGCAGCGGCGTCCTGCTGCTGCTGCTCGCCGCGCTCACGCTCGTCTTCCCCCGGCTGGCGGCCGTGCCGCTCGGCGCGCTCGCCGCCTGGGTCGGCGTGTCGCTCGTCGCGAAGGCCTGGTCGCTCAGGCGAGGCTGAGCGCGAAGCTCTCCGGGTCCCAGCGCACGGGGCGCTGCTTCGCGTAGCTGAGGTTGCACAGCAGCGCCGGCGCCGCCGCGCGCAGGCCGAAGAGGGCGTCCTCGACCACGGGCTTGCGGCTGCGCAGCGCCGAGAAGAAACCCCGGAAGTGGTCGAGCCGGTCGTCGTAGCCGTCCGGGGCGCGGTGGACGTGGCGCGTCGCGTCCGCCAGGCGCGTCTCCTTCGAGGGCTCCGCGTCCCAGTCCCGTGACAGGGGCGGCCGTCGCGACACGGTCACCGACCCGCCGCCGAGCTCCATCAGCCCCTCGCTGCCCACGAAGCGGAAGCCGCTCTCGCCCCACTCGTTCGTGACGCCGCCGTCCACGAAGTTCACCTTGAGCGTCAGGTTGAACGCGGGCGTCGCGCCTCGCGCAGGGCCGGCGGCGCCGGTGACCAGGTGCATGCCCGAGAACAGGTGGACGAACAGGTCGCCGGTGATGCCGGTGCCGTAGTCGTCGTAGAGCCGCCAGCGGAACAGGCGCGCTGGCTCGAACGGCCGCTTCGGCGCGCTGCCCAGGAAGCGGTCCCAGTCGATCGTCTGCGGCGAGGCGTCCTTCGGGATCGGCCAGTGCAGGGCCCCCATCACCGAGTTGCGGTTCGTCCAGCCCTCGATCAGGTTGACCTGGCCGATCGCGCCCGAGGCGAACAGCTCGCGCGCCTTGCCGTAGACGATCGAGCTGACGCACTGGCTGCCGACCTGCAGGATGCGCCCGGTCCTTCTCTGCGCCTCCAGCATGCGCACGCCCTCGTCGATCGCGTGCATCATCGGCTTCTCGCAGTAGACGTCCTTGCCCGCTTCGAGCGCGTCGATCGCGAGCTGCGCGTGCCAGTGGTCGGGGCTCGCCACGATCACGGCGTCTACGTCCTTGCGCGCGAGGATCTCGCGGTGGTCGCGAGTCGTCTGCAGGTCCTTGCCGAACTTCCTCCGGCACTCCTCGAAGCGGCCGTCGTAGATGTCGGCCGCGGCCACGAGCTCGACGCCCGGCACCTTGAGCGCCGTCTCGGTGTCCCCCTGGCCCATGCCGCCCGCCCCGAGGAGAGCGATGCGGATACGGTCGTTCGGCGAGACGGGCCGCTCGGGCGCCTGCGACGCCCCCGCTTCCGAGCGGGCGAGGACGCTCGTCACGCCCGCGGTGGCGCCCGCGAGCTTGAGGAACTGACGGCGCGTGGGCTGCCGGGACTCGGACATGGGGACCTCCTGGGGACGGTCGAGAGCCTAGGCCGCGCCCGGCGGCGCGTCAACGACCGCTGCCGAAGCGCGCTGTCGGCGTCGGCGGCCCGCGTTGACACCTCCGGAGGCCGCCCCTAGAATGCGTGTTTGCGGTCGGCGCCGTTCCGATCCTCAGTAGCTCAGCGGTAGAGCATCCGGCTGTTAACCGGAGGGTCGTAGGTTCGAATCCTACCTGAGGAGCCAGCCTCCGGACTCCCCGCCCACGCGTTGACCCATCCCAACCCTGGCTGTGCCCGGTCCCCGAGGGAGTCCCCTTCGCCCCTGCGCAGGCGGCTGCTCCCTCTGTGAGGCGAAGTCCGTCTCGTCGCTGAACCACCCGAACGTCGTTCCTCGCCCGGACGTGAAGCCTGAGCACGAGATGGTCCGCGGGGGACGTCGGGTTCATCGAAAACAGCCTCGAATGGCCCTTGACAAGAATGATTGTCAAGCCTACCATCTCTCTCGTGCTCGACATCCAGGTCATCGACGATCCGGCGGCGGCGACGGTGGCGCTGGAGCCCATGCGGAGTCGACTCCTCTCGGAGCTGGCCGCGCCCGCCTCGGCAGCGACGCTCGCCGCGCGGGTCGGCCTGGCTCGGCAGAAGGTCAACTACCACTTGAACGCGCTCGAGGCGCACGGCCTGGTGCGGCTGGCCGAGAAACGCAAGTGGGGCGGGCTGACGGAACGGCTGCTCGTGGCGACGGCCGCGTCCTACGTCGTCTCGCCGGGCGCCCTGGGCCCGGTCGCCGCGGACCCGAGTCGGGAGGTCGATCGGTTGTCCGCGAGCTACCTCATCGCCCTCGGCGCACGCATCGTCCGCGAGGTCCATCGCCTCGTCTGTCGGTCGAACGAGACGGGCAAACGCCTGGCGACGCTGGCGCTGGATACCGAGGTTCGCTTCCGGTCGGCGACGGAGCGGGCGGCGTTCAGCAACGAGCTCACCGAGGCCATTACGCGACTCGTCTCGAAGTACCACGACGAATCCGCCGCCGGTGGTCGCGCGCATCGCCTGGTGGTCGTGGCGCACCCGCTGCCGCAGAAACCCGATCCCAAGGAGCCAGCATGAGCGTGAAGAAGGAAGCCTCCGGCCGCCGTTCCGTCCAGGTCGAAGTCGAGGTCCCAGGTACCCCGGAGGAAGTCTGGCAGGCGATCGCCAGCGGGCCGGGTATCTCGTCCTGGTTCGTGCCCACGGAGTTCGAGGAGAGCGACGGAAAGCCCGTCGCGGTGACCTGCAACTTCGGTCCGGGCATGGTCTCCCGCTCCAAGGTGACGGCCTGGGATCCGCCGCAGGCGTTCGCCGCGCAGGGCGAGGGCTGGGGTGGCTCGCCGCCCATCGCAACCGAGTGGCGCGTCGAAGCGCGTGCGGGTGGCGTGTGCCTCGTCCGCGTGGTGCACAGCCTCTTTGCCAGCACCGACGACTGGGACAACCAGCTCGAATCCGCCGGACTCGGCTGGCCGGGCTTCTTCCGCACCCTGCGCATCTATCTCACGCACTTCCGCGGCCAACGCTCCGCGATCCTCCAGCTCGTGGCTCCCGTCGCGGGAACCGAGGCGGAGGCCTGGGCGGCGCTGACCGCGGCAGTGGGACTCACTGGCGTGAGCGTCGGACAGCGCTGGACCGCGCCCGCGGGCGTCCCGGCGCTCGGCGGCGTCGCGGAGTACCTCAGCCAGAGCCCGTGCGATGCCCTGGTGCGGCTCGACCAGCCGGGGCCGGGCGTGGGCGCCCTCGGCGCTTTCAACGTCGGCGGCCAGAGCATGGTCGCGCTGAGCTGCTATCACTACGGCGATCAGGCGAAGGAGACCGTCGCCCGCGAGACGCCGCTGTGGCAGGCGTGGTTCCACGAGCGCTTCCCGCCGCCGCCTGAGGCGAACGAGGGCGACTGATCGGGCGGTGTCCCGTCGGCTCAGCTCGAGCGGGTGAGCGATCGGACCTGGCGGGCGAGAAGACCCAGGTCGAAGGGCTTCTGCAGGAAGGCCATCCCGGCGCGCTCGATCTCGGAGCGCGCCTGGAGGTTCTCGACGTGGCCCGAGGCCACCAGGACCCGCAGCCCCGTCCAGCGCCGCCGCAGCAGGCGCGCGAGGTCGAAACCGTTCATTCCGGGCAGCACGTAATCGGTGAGGAGCAGGTCGAACGCCGGCTCGCCGGGGACCGCCTGCGCCGCCTCGGCGCTCCCCACGCTGACCACGGTGTAGCCGAGGCTCGCCAGCATCCGCTCGAACGCGGCGCGGGTGTCCGGGTCGTCCTCGACGACGAGCACCCGGCCGGACCCCTCCGGAATCTCCTCCGATCCCGAGGCTGGCGACGGCGTCGCCGGCACGGCGGCGGCGGCGGGCAACACGACCCGGAAGGTCGCACCCCGGCCAGGATCGCTCTGGACGAGTACCTGACCGCCGTGCGTCTCGACGATGCCGTGGACGACGCTCAGGCCGAGGCCCGTGCCCTTTCCTCGCCCCTTGGTCGTGAAGAAGGGCTCGAAGATGCGGGGCAGGCTCTCGGGATCGATGCCCGTCCCGGTGTCGACCACCTCGAAGCACACCGAGTCCGGCCCGGCCGTGCCCGATCGGATCGTCACGCTCCCGCCGCCCGTCATCGCGTCGCAGGCGTTCAGCATGAGGTTGACGAGCACCTGCTCGATCTGGCCGGCGTCGACGCGCGCGGGGAGCGGACCGCGCGACAGCTCGAATCGCAGCGCGACGTTCTCCCGCACCAGGCGGCCCAGCAGCTGGCCGCAGGAGCGCAACACCTCGTTGAGGTCCCCCTCCGCGATGCGCGCCTTCTCGCGACGGGCGAACAGCAGCAGCTGGCGGCTCAGCGCGACGCCGCGGTCGATATCCGTCTCGAGTTGGACCACGAGGCGTTCGTGCCCCGCCTCGTCGTGGCGCCGCCGCCGGAGCAGCCCGGCCGCGCCGAGGAGCGCCTGCAGCAGGTTGTTGAAGTCGTGGGCGATTCCGCCGGCGAGCACGCCGATCGCCCGCATCTTCTCCGACTCCCGCAGCAGCTCGCCCGCCCGCCGCAGCTCCTCGGTCCGCTCGACCACGCGCAGCTCCAGCTCGTCCCGGGCGGACCGCAGCAGGTCCTCCGCCTTCTTGCGTTCGGTGATGTCGCGCGCGGCGGTGACCACGGACTGGACCGAGCCGTCGGCCGCGTACTCGGGCATGAGCAGCCAGTCGATCCAGACCCCGCTCGGCAGCTGGAACTCGACGCGGTTCATCCTCCCGTCCCGGAACACCGCCTCGATGGCCGGCTCCCAGATCTCGATGAGGGGCTCCGGGAAGCCCATCTCCCGGTGCGTCCGGCCCAGGTACGCGGCGGGCGGGATGCCCGTCGACGCCTCGACGCTGGCGTTGACGTAGAGGTGTCGGCCCTCGCGGTCGAAGCGCATGATCACGTCGAGCGAGTTCTGGGCGAGCGCCCGGTAACGCTCCTCGCTGTCGCGCAGCTCCCGCTCCGCCTGCTCGCGCTCGCGGGCCTCGTCGGCGAGCGCGCGATTCGCCCGCTCGAGCTCCGCGGTGCGCTCCCGCACCCGCCGCTCCAGGTCGGCGCGAGCGGCCAGCAGCTCGACGCGGGCCTCCCGCCTCTCGGCCACGTCCTCGGCGAGGCCCTCGTAGTAGCCCTCGCCGTCCGGCCGGCGGACGAGCCGCGCGCTGATCGAGAACCAGCGTGCGGACCCGTCCCGGCAACGCAGCTCGGCCTCGTGGCCGCGGACGCGGCCGTCCCGATCCAGCGCCTCCCGAAGCCGGTCGCGCTCGCCGGGTCGGGAATACAC
>JBGASI010000408.1:0-8120 GCA_044229815.1 Vicinamibacteria bacterium
GTTCGCGCGGCATGGTGTGGGCCGAGCCGCTGGTCGAGGTCGAGACCGCTGCCGGCCGCATCACCTACGGCCCGGTGCAGGCGCGCGACCTCGACGCGCTGTTCGCCGCGGGCCTGCTCGATGGCGGCGCCCACGCGCTGCGGCTCGGCAAGGTCGAGCTGCTGCCGTGGTTCGCGCGCCAGGAGCGCCTCACCTTCGCGTTCTCCGGCTACTCCGACCCGCTCGACTACGACGCCTGGCGCGCGGCCGGCGGACTCGCCGGCGTGGAGCAGGCACTGGAGATGGCACCAGCGGCGATCGTGCAGGCGGTCACCGACTCGGGCCTGCGCGGCCGCGGCGGCGCCGCCTTCCCCACCGGGCGCAAGTGGCAGACGGTCGCCGCCCAGGAGAGCGCCGAGAAGTTCATCGTCTGCAACGCCGACGAGGGCGACTCCGGCACCTTCTCCGACCGCATGCTGATGGAGGGCGATCCGTTCACGCTGCTCGCCGGCATGACGATCGCCGGCCTCGCCGTCGGCGCCACGCGCGGCTACATCTACCTGCGCATCGAGTACCCGCACGCGCGCCGCGTGCTGGAGAACGCCCTCCTCACGGCGCGCGCCCGTGGCCTGCTCGGGCCGCGCGTGCTCGGCAGCGCGCGCAGCTTCGACATCGAGCTGCGGCTCGGCGCCGGTGCCTACATCTGCGGCGAGGAGACCTCGCTGCTCGAAAGCCTGGAGGGCAGGCGCGCCGAAATCCGCTTCCGCCCGCCGCTGCCGGCGATCAAGGGCCTGTGGGGCCAGCCGACGGTGGTCAACAACGTCATCACGCTGGCGAGCGTCCCGGTGATCCTGGCGCGCGGCGCCGCCTACTACCGCGACTTCGGCGCCGGCGACTCACGCGGCACGCTGCCGCTGCAGCTCGCCGGCAACGTGCGCCGCGGCGGCCTCGTCGAGAAGGCCTTCGGCCTGAGCCTGCGCGAGCTGATCGAGGACTTCGGCGGCGGCACGCTCTCCGGCCGGCCGGTGCAGGCGGTGCAGGTCGGCGGCCCGCTGGGCGCCTACGTCACGGCCGCGCAGCTCGACACGCCGCTCAGCTACGAGGGGCTCGCCGGCATCGGCGCGATGCTCGGCCACGGCGGCGTCGTCGTGTTCGACGACTCGGCCGACCTGCTCGAGATGGCGCGCTTCGCCATGGAGTTCTGCGCGCACGAGTCCTGCGGCAAGTGCACGCCCTGCCGCGTCGGCTCGACGCGCGCCGCCGAGCTGCTCGCCCGGCTGTGCGCCGGGCACGCGACGCCCGCCGAGGTGACGCAGCTCGAGTCGCTGTGCGACACGATGATCGTTGGTTCGCTCTGCGGCCTGGGCGGCATGGCGCCGCTCCCGGTCCGCAGCATCCTGCGTGGCTTCCCCGACGCCGTCGCGCGCCGGCTGGCCTGAAGGAGTTTTCACATGCATTCGATCCAGCACGAAGACCTCGGCACCCCGGCCGCCGCTACCGGTGGCGCGCCCGTGGCGCTCGCCATCGACGGCCGCAGCGTGACGGTGCCGGCCGGCACCTCGATCATGCGCGCCGCCGCCCTGTCCGGCGTCGCGGTACCGAAGCTGTGCGCCACCGATGCGCTCAAGGCCTTCGGCTCCTGCCGCCTGTGCCTGGTGGAGATCGAGGGCCAGAAGGGCCTGCCGGCCTCCTGCACCACGCTGGTCGCGCCCGGCATGAAGGTCACGACGCAGTCGCCGCGCCTGCGCGAGGTCCGCAAGGGCATCGTCGAGCTGTACGTCTCCGAGCATCCGCTCGACTGCGACACCTGTGCCGCCAACCACAATTGCGAGCTGCAGGACGTGGCCGCGGACCTCGGCGTCACCGGCTCGCCCTACCCCGTCGCCAGCGACTCGCCCGCCGCGGCCGCGCACGCCGCGCCCTGTCAGGCCGCGCCCGATGCGTCGAACCCCTATTTCCAGTTCGACTCCGACCTGTGCATCGTCTGCTCGCGCTGCGTGCGTGCGTGCAACGACGTGCAGGGCACCTTCGCGCTCACCGTCGAGGGCCGCGGCCTCGCCTCGCGCATCGTCGCGAGCCAGGCCGAACCGTTCCTGCAGTCCGAGTGCGTCTCCTGCGGCCAGTGCGTCGAGAGCTGCCCGACCGGCGCGCTGATCGAGAAGTCGCGCATCGAGGCCGGCGCTGCCGAGCAGGCCACGACGACCACCTGCGCCTATTGCGGCGTCGGCTGCAGCTTCGACGTCGAGACGCGCGGCGAGCAGGTGGTACGCATGGTGCCGAACCGCGATGGCGGCGCGAACCACGGCCACGCCTGCGTCAAGGGCCGCTTCGCCTACGGCTACGCCACGCACCAGGATCGCGTGCGCCAGCCGATGATCCGCGCGAAGATCACCGATCCGTGGCGCGAGGTCAGCTGGGACGAGGCGCTGACGCACGCGGCGGCCGAATTCCGCCGCATCCAGGAACGCCACGGCCGCAACAGCGTCGGCGGCATCACCTCCTCGCGCTGCACCAACGAAGAGGTGTACCTGGTGCAGAAGCTGGTGCGCGCCGCCCTCGACACCAACAACGTCGACACCTGCGCGCGCGTCTGCCACTCGCCGACCGGCTTCGGCCTCAAGAGCACGCTGGGCGAGTCCGCCGGCACGCAGAACTTCGACTCGACGATGCAGGCCGACGTCATCCTGCTGATGGGCGCGAACCCGACCGAGGGCCACCCGGTGTTCGCCGCGACCCTCAAGCGCCGCGTGCGCGAGGGCGCGAAGCTGATCGTCATCGACCCGCGCGCGATCCCGATAGTGCGCTCGGCACACGTCGCGGCCGACTACCACCTGAAGGTCCGCCCGGGCACCAACGTCGCGATCCTCAACGCGCTGGCACACGTGGTCGTGACCGAGGGCCTGGAGAACCGCGAATACGTCGCAAGCCGCTGCGAGCCCGGCCCGTACCAGCAGTGGCGCGACTTCGTCGCGGCGCAGGAGAACTCGCCCGAGGCGCTCGAGGCCGTCACCGGCGTGCCGGCGGCGCTGGTACGCGGCGCGGCGCGGCTCTACGCGCGCGGCCCGAACAGCGCCATCTACTACGGCCTCGGCGTCACCGAACACAGCCAGGGCACCACCGCGGTGATGGGCATCGCCAACCTCGCGATGGCGACCGGCAACATCGGCCGCGAGGGTGTCGGCGTCAATCCGCTGCGCGGCCAGAACAACGTGCAGGGCTCCTGCGACATGGGCTCGTTCCCGCACGAGCTCGCCGGCTACCGCCACATCTCCGACCCGGCGCTGCGCGCGATGTTCGGCGCCGACTGGAAGGTGGAGATCCAGGCGGCGCCGGGCCTGCGCATCCCCAACATGTTCGAGGCCGCGCTCGACGGCAGCTTCAAGGGGCTGTACGTGCAGGGCGAGGACATCGCGCAGTCCGACCCGAACACCCAGCACGTCACCGCGGCGCTCGCCGCGATGGAGTGCGTCGTGGTGCAGGACCTGTTCCTGAACGAGACGGCGCGCTACGCCCACGTGTTCCTGCCCGGCTCGAGCTTCCTCGAGAAGGACGGCACCTTCACCAACGCGGAGCGGCGCATCAGCCCGGTACGCAAGGTCATCGAGCCGCTCGCCGGGCTGGCTGACTGGGAAGTCACCATCCGCCTGGCCAACGCGCTCGGCTACCCGATGCACTACGCGCACCCGTCCGAGATCATGGACGAGATCGCGCGGCTCACGCCGACTTTCACCGGCGTCAGCTATGCGAAGCTCGACGAGCTCGGCAGCATCCAGTGGCCTTGCAATGCCGCGGCGCCCGAGGGCACGCCGACCATGCACGTCGGCGAGTTCGTGCGCGGCCAGGGGCGCTTCTACGTGACGCGCTACGTGCCGACCGCCGAGAAGGTGTCGGCGCGCTTCCCGCTGCTGCTGACCACCGGCCGCATCCTCAGCCAGTACAACGTCGGCGCGCAGACGCGGCGCACGGCGAACCAGGTCTGGCACGACGAGGACGTGCTGGACATCCACGCGCACGACGCGGAGCAGCGCGGCATCCGCGAGGGCGACATGGTCAGCGTGACGAGCCGCGCCGGCGAGACGGCGCTGCGCGCGCGCATCAGCGACCGCATGCAGCCCGGCGTCGTCTACACCACGTTCCACCACCCCGAGTCCGGTGCGAACGTGGTGACGACGGAGAACTCGGACTGGGCGACGAACTGCCCGGAGTACAAGGTCACCGCGGTGCAGGTGGCGCTCACGAGGTCGGTCTCGGACTGGCAGAGACGCTTCGAGGAGCAGGCCCGGCAGCAGGACGGCCTCGTCCCCGGACACGCGGCGCCGCAGGGCGCCTGAGGAACGCAGAGAGGAACCGATGGACGCGAAGAAGCTCGTGAAGATGGCGAACGAGATCGGCGCCTTCTTCCAGGCCGAGCCCGACCGTCAGGCGGCGCTCGACGGCGTGGCGGGCCACCTCAAGCGCTTCTGGGACCCGCGCATGCGCCGCGAGCTGCTGCGCTGGGTGGACGAGCAGGCCGGTGCAGGCCTCTCCCCGCTCGTGCTCGACGCGATCCGCGCGAACCGGGAGAAGCTCCAGCCGGCCGCGTGAGAGTACCGAGTCAGGCTCCGAGCCACCGTTTTCCACACTCGACGCGGACCGGTTGCGGGGCCGATGTGGAGAAGTGTGATCGGGAGTCTGACTCGGTACCGCGCTTACCCCGCCGGCGGGGGCCGATCAGGCCCGCGCCGGCGACGAAGGGCCAGGGCGAGAACGGCGTCTTCTGCGGCAGCGTGTACGACAGGATCTGCTGGTTGTCCTGGACGGCGCCGAGGCGCGCGTCCCTCGAGCCCTCGGGCAGCGTGATCTTGTTGATCTGCGTCATCATCACGTTCTGGCCGGCGAGCGACGTCTGCGAGAAGTGCCACTCGCGGCCGGTGTCCGTGACCTTCTTCCAGTCGCCCGGGAGGTCGATCTCGAACTTGCCGTTGCCCTTGTAGCGCGCGGCGCCGCGTGCCTTGATCGACGCCACCGCCTTGCGGTTCATGTTGTCGGTCTTCAGGTCGTAGTCGGCGACCTCGAACATCGAGAACTGGTGCATCAGGTCGCGGCGGAGCATGTCGGGGTGGTCGCCGAAACGGGCCTTCCAGTTCATCCACGCCTTGGCGCTGAGCTGGAACTGGACCTCGATCTGGGCGTCGCCCCGCTCGTCCACCTTGTTCGAGATCTCGGTCGTGACGGAGTCCTGTGCCCGGGCGGCCGCGGACATCGCGAGGACGAGGAGCAGTGCGGTCTTCTTCATGGCGCCTCCTACTTGACCTTCAGGGACTGAACGATCTTGTCCAGGAGCGCCTTCTGGTTGTCGAAGGACTGGAGCGGGCTCGCGGCCGAGACGGCGACGACGCCGCGCTTGGTCGCGACCATCGTCATCATCCACGCGTTCTCCGAGCCGTTCTGCCACGTGGTCACGCCCGAGAGCCGCTGACCGCGGCGGCCGCCGACGTTCACCTCCATCGACGCCCGCACGTCCATCGTGCCCTGGGCCCGCTGCATGAAGTCCTGCATCACCGTGAGCGCCGCCTCGACGTCCCCCGCGTCCTTGAAGTGATAGAAGTCCACCTCGGCGGCGGTCGACCCGTCCTCGGCGGCGAAGAGGAACCAGTCAACGCCGGCCTGCTGGATCTGCTGGATCGCCTGCGCGTTGGTCTGCCACTCGCGCGGGTAGGAGAAGCTGCAGATGCCGTCGGGGTGCGACCACTGGCGGAACGCGGTGGCCTGGGTCTGGTCGTTCTGCGGCTGCTCCTGTGGCACGTCGGGCTGTTGCGCGGGACGCGAGGCCTCCAGGCGCTTCGCGAGCGTCTCCTGGACGGAGCGCGTGTCGATCTTCGGCAGCTCGGGCGGACGGATGCCGCCGGCCTGGAGCGCCGCCACGTCGATGAGCTGGTAGACGCCCTGGTTCATGGCGTTCTGCAGCTCCTTCTGCGCCGTCTCGAGCGACTCGCGGAAGCCCATGCGGCCGATGCGCTCGCCGCCGATGCCCGTCGTCTCGATCGGGATCCAGTTGCCCGAGTTGTCCACGACCACCGTGAACGCGTGGCCGGGGACCATCACGAGCAGCGTCTTGACGCCGAGGTGGCCCATGACCGTGCACCACAGGATCGCCGTCTCGATGCAGAGACCGTGGCCGTTGAGGATGACCTCGCGCGGCAGGCGGATGTCCTGCACGAGCGTCTTGACGTCGCCGAGCTCCGCCGGGAAGCCGCGGGCGCTCGCGTAGTGCATGTTCAGCGCGAGCTGGTAGTTGTAGAGCGCCTCCATCGTGGCGGCGACCTCGTTGGTGCTGCCGCCCGCGAAGCGCGTCACCTCGCCGGCGAAGGCCTTGACGACCGGGTCGTCGGTCGTGACGAACGCGGCCACGAGGTCCGAGTTCTCGAAGAGGTCGAACCACGAGGCGATCTCGTTGGCGGCGAGCGTCGTGTACTCCATCTCGTTGACGCCGCGGAACTCGAACTTGACCTTCTGGATCTCTTCCCGGGGCTTGCCCGAGCCGTCGTCCCAGGAGATCTTCACCTCGAGCGTGGAGGGCTGCGCACTGGTGAACTCTGCCACGCGCTGCGGGAGCGTCGGGTAGTAGACGTCCACGACCGTCTGGCCCGGGAGGATCTCGGGGAACTTGTCGGGCGTCGTCCACGAGACGTAGTCGGGGATCTGGTAGCTGATCGCCACGTCGTGGACCGAGCCCTCGCCGCGGTTGCGGAACACCGTCTTGCTCAGGTAGTAGCGGCCGTTGCCGGCCGCCGCGTTCGCGTACGCCTTGTAGGCGACGGACATGACCGACTTCTTCGCGACGATGTCCCAGGTGAGGTCGCCCGGCTTGTGGCCTCCCGCGACCCACATGCCCGACCCGCCGACGAGGAGCAGCGCCGAGACGGCGGCCACCGGAATCCAGAGCTTGCCCATCCGTTCCTCCTGGCGCAGCGCGGACACGCGAGCGGGCGTTCCGGCCACGACGCGCGGCATGCTAGCGCCGGTCCCTGAGGCGGATGCCAAGCGTTTCCATCGACGCAACGAAGACCGGCGGCCGTCACTCCAGCAGCGTGACGACCGGGACGTCGACCTCGCGCGGCGCTGCCCCGCCGAGCGTCATCCGCGTCGATCCCGACCTCGGCGCGGCGTTCCGCGCGGTCCGGATGAGACGCCCCGAGACGGGCACGCCGTCGATGGCGAGAACGGGCACGCCCGGCTCGATCCCCGCGGCGGCGGCGGGGGACCCCGGCAGCACGTAGGCGACCGTCCACTCGCCGTCGCGCATCTCATACCCGGCTCCGATCCCACGGACCGACGGGCAAGTGATCGGCTGACTCGCACCGCGTTCGAAGCGCGCGCGGCGGTGGCGCAGATCGAACGTGATCCGGAACGAGCGCAGGAGTTCCATCCCGGCGGCGCCGCGCGGGCCGTCGTCGAACGTGAACACCGGGTCCTCGATCCGGTGCCGGCCCCAGGTGACGGCACACCCGAGCCGTGCCTGGCGGCTCGCGACGCGGCCGCCGAGCGTCTGCAGGCGTCCCGTCTCCGCCGGCCCCGAGCGCAGCGGGAGGCCGCGCGAACGGCTGCCGGGGATCGAGAGGAAGTCGAGGCTCCCGGTGTCCAGCAGAACCTCGAAGCTCTCGTCTCCCGCGGCGAACACCACCGTGGGAAGTCCGCGGTCGAGCAGCGGTACGATCTCCCCACCGTCCGGCTCGGGCAGCGCGCCCGCCCCGGCGAGGGCCTGCGACCGCGCGGGGTCGAGGACGAGCAGCCCGTCGCGGAACGCCGACACGGGGAAGAGCCCGTCGATCGGCACGTCCAGCAGGTTCTCGAAGGCCGACATGTCGAAGAGCAGAGCGTCGATCACTCGCAGCGTCACGGGGCCGGCGGTCACCTCGTGGAGCCTCACGGAGTCCGAGAGATCCGCGGAGGTGCCCGCGGCGCCGTCCACCCGCAGCCCCGCGCGACTGCGGCGCACCGCGTCGTCCGGGAGTCCGATCGCGCTCAAAGTCTGTGAAGAAACCGCGAGGCGCGGTCCCTTCACAGACTTTGTTGTGAATCGGCCCGAGTCGGACCGAGGAAGGGCGGCCGGCGGGACGATGTAGAGGGTAGCGCGCGCGAGTGGTCCGCAGCAGCGCCCC
>JBGASI010000012.1:0-21216 GCA_044229815.1 Vicinamibacteria bacterium
GACCCCTCCGGCAACAAGTTCAACACGACGGGTTCGCTGGCGGGCGGGCGCTGGGAGCACACGGCGAGCCTCCTGGAGTGCGGCGAGGTGCTGGTGACGGGAGGGCAGAACGGCGCGCCGACCGTGCCGTTCAGCTCGAGCGAGCGCTACAACCCGCGCACGAAGCAGTGGCTGAGCGCCAAGCCCATGAACACGGCGCGACGACTCCACACGGCCACGCTGCTGAAGGACGGCCGGGTGCTGGTCGTGGGCGGGACCGACGGCGTCAGCGGGCTGGCGAGCGCCGAGGTGTACAACCCGGTCTCCGACAGTTGGTCGGCGGCGGGCAACCTGCAGCAGGCCCGCATCGGCCACCGGGCCACGCTGCTTGCGAACGGCAAGGTGCTGATCGTCGGCGGCACCACGCCGGCCGCCTCGACGGCCGAGGTCTTCGACCCGGCGAGCGGCACGTCCGCGTTCACCGGCCCGCTCGGCGTGCCGCGCGACGGCGGCTTCGTCGCGAAGCTCCTGGCGAACGGACACGTCTTCGTCGCCGGAGGGCTGACGGGCGGCAACTCCTCCGCCCTCTTCGACGCCACGACCGGCACGTGGACCTCGGGCCCGGGCACGGTCGTGACACGGAGGGACTCCGTCGTCTCGCTCCTGCTCGACGGACGCCTGCTCATGGCCGGCGGTGTGGGCACGGCGACGGCCGAGCGCTACGACAGCGGGCGCGGCGACCTCCCGGGATGGCGACCGAGCATCCTCGCGATCACCGACCCACTGCTGGTGGGCGACCGCTTGGCCCTGACGGGCGGCGTCAGTCCCGACTTCCAGGGCATGGGCGAAGCCTCGAGCGGGGCGGGCGCGCGCCAGGCCTCGACGGCCTATCCGCTCGTGCAGCTGCGACGCCTCGACAACGACCTGATGGCGTTCCTGCCGGTCGACCCGTCGACCGGCTGGGACAAGATCAAGTTCACCTCGCTCCCGGTGGGGGGCTTCGCCCCCGGCATCGCGATCGCCACCGTCTTCGTGAACGGCATCCCTGGCGCCTCGAAGGGCCTCACGATCGAGTCGCAGCCGGCCTTCCTCTCGCCGCAGCCGAACCCGAACCAGGTCATCTGCCCGGGCAGCCCGGCCACCCTCACGGTCGGCGTGCCGGGCAACCTCTGCCCCGGCTATCAGTGGCGGCTGGGTGGCACGGCGCTGAGCGACGGGGCCGTCTACGCGGGGACGACGACGAAGACCCTGAACATCGCCGCCGTCAACGGGCCGGAAGCCGGGACCTACACGGTGGACGTCTCGCCATCGTGCAGCAGCCAGACCACCCCCTCGAACGCGGCCGTGATCTCGCTCGACACGCCCCTCTCCAACGTCACCGCCTCGATGCCCTCGGGGACGACAGCCTGCACCACCTGCACCGGCGGCACCGCCACGGAGGGCCACACGGGCGGCGGCGGCGGCGGAACGAGCGTCACCTACCAGTGGGGCTATCGCACGGTGAGCGGCGTCGGCGTGCCGACGACGCTGACGGGCCGAACCGCCTCGACGTACGTGCTCACCGGCGCCGACTTCCCGGGCGCGGGGACCTACTACCTCGTCGTCACCACTTCGCCGGCGTGCGGGGCGCAGCTGGTCTCGAACGAGATCCCGATCACGATCACCGGCGGCTCGCCGAGCGAGGACGTGCGGCACCTCACCGTCACCTCGCGTGACAGCGAGAACGTGCTCGAGTGGGTGAACCCGCCGGGCGCGGCCACGGTCAACGTACGGTTCGTCGGCGGCGGGCCCACGTGCTCGATCTACCCCGTCCTGGAGACGGACGGCGCCGGCATCACGGGCTACCCGAAGGCCGTGTCCGGAGGCGAGCACGAGCTCGTCCGGCACACCGGCCTTGTCAACGGCACGGCCGAGTACTGCTACACCGTCTTCCGGACGGGCGGCACGGGCCGCACCAACAAGGGCCGGCCGTTCAGCACCAGCGAGGCGCCGCTCAAGTGGACCTTCCGCATCGGCGGCTTCTCGACGACGCCGCCGACCGTCGGCACGGCGGGCGTGATCGCCTTGTCGAACGACCTCGTGGTCCACGCCATGCAGCGCGGCTCCGGCGCGACGTCCGGCGAGTGGCCGGCGAACTGGCAGCCGTTTCCGGTCGGTGGCGTCATCCAGGGGCGCTCGCCCGTGGTGCCGATCACGGTCGGCGGGTCCAACCCGGTGGTGTACCTCGGCGACCAGAGCGGCAGGGTCTACGCCATGGACGGCAACAAGGGCGGCGCCGTGCCGCCCGCCTGGACCGCGTCGGGGTTCGTCGACATCCAGGGTGCGCCGGCCGGGATGTTCACGGCATTCGGCGGGGCGTTCGACTACGTCTTCGTAGGCACGCGGGGCGGGGCCGACGATCAGTTCGTGGCGCTCGACCCCCAGACTGGCACGGTCAAGGGCACGTTCAACAACGGCGGCGGCGCCACAGCCATCGGCCGGATCAACGGCACCGCCACCGTGGACTACGCGACCAAGCGGGCCTTCTTCGGCAGCCAGGCGGGCGGTAGCCCGGACACGCTGTGGGCCCTGGACCTCGCGGCGTCGCCGGTCTTCACCAAGGCGTGGTCGGTGGCGCTCGGCACGAGCATCACCTCTTCCCCGGTGCTGCGTGGCGGCCACGTCTACGTCGGCTCGAACGCGGGTGGCGGCACGCTGCACGCGGTGAACGCCACGGACGGCACGGAGGCGGCGGCCGCTTTCGTGCACGGCGACGGCGAGGTGAAGGGCTTCGTCTTCCCCGACCGGCTGTCGCTGACGGCCGACCTTGCGTTCTCGACGGACAACCGGGTGTGGGTGGTCTCCGACAACGGGACGGCGCTCGTCGCCCGATCGGGATTCGAAGCTGGCGTGGTGCTCGGCTCAGGCGCGAAGCCCTCCGCCCTGCTGCTGATCCACGGCCTCAGCTCCGCAGACAGCGAACACGTCTACGTGGGCGCAGACGACGGCAACCTGTACGAGATCGAGGTCACGGGCACGGGGCCCGTCGTGAAGTCGTACCCGCTGTTCGGGTCGAGCACGGTGGGGGCCCCGTCCTTCGATCGCGAGAACAACCTGATCCACGTCGGCAGCGAGGCCGGGGTCTTCTACGCGGTGCAGGTGCCGCTGCCGTAGCCCGGCCCGTCCGCTCGTCGGACCCGCCCGCAGGCAATCGGACGTCGGCCCGTGTCCGATGTCCAGTCCTTCGGCCGCAAGTCATTGATTCGCAGAGTTGCCTCCGCTGGCACCCGCCATGCAGCAGCTTCGTGTGGCCGCAGCGGAGGGTGGCCCGGTGCGATGAAGCATCGAGACGGAGTCGGGTTGGAGGGAGCCCGGCCCCGAATCGTGCACGCGCAACCGAGACCATCCTCCGTGCGGCCGGGTTCGTTCCGCCGCATCGCGGGACCCGCCCACCCCGCCTGCGCCTGAGGCCTCGATCCCCCAGGACGACACCGACTACGGCTGGTACGGCCGGGAGCACGTCGGGGGTCTGCCACCTGCCGGCCACGAAGAGGATCGCCGGCTCGCTTCGGACGCTGCCGCCTCCGCTCTGTCCGCTCGTCGGACCCGTGCGCAGGAGATCGGACGCCGGTCGCTGTCCGATGTCCAGCCCGTCAGCCGTAAGTCCTTGTTCTTCAGATGCTCAACTGCTGGCACCCGCCGTGCAATAGAGGTGTGTGGCCGCAGCGGAGGATGGCCCGGTGCGATGAAGCATCGAGACGGAGTCGGGTTGGAGGGAGCCCGGCCCCGAATCGTGCACGCGCAACCGAGACCATCCTCCATGCGGCCTGGTCTTTTCTCGGCCCCCCATCGCGCGGCCTGCTCGCCTCCCGACCCCAACGCCCCGTCGGAGCGGGTCGTCATGCTTCGGCGCCTCTCCTCCGAGAGAGCGTGTCAGCCCGTCGGACGCGACTGCCGTCGATCGGACGCCAGGGAATGGCCGATGGATAGCCGCGTGGCCTCAAATCGTTGATTCCAGGCAATGCGACCGTTGGCATCGGCCCTGCAATCGGATGGCTCAGCCGCAGCGGAGGGTGGCCCGGCGCGAGGACGCATCGAGAAGGAGTCGGGTTGGAGGGAGCCCGGCTTCGACTCGCGCCCGCGCGACCGGGACCACCCTCCGTCCGGCCGTTGGCCGCGTGGCGCGAAACCCGTGTGGATCCTCCGGCTGCGTTTCGGGTAGGATACCGGCTATCAAGCCGCACAAAGACTGACGCACCGGACATCGCCATCGGGTAGCCCTGCGGTCCCCCCTCCACACCGCAGCGAGCCCAGTTGGTTCGGGGTTCTTTGTGACCACGCAAGACATCGCCCCTGGGATGCTATCGCCCTCGAGCGCGCCGGCTCTTCAGGCACGGATCAGCCGGAGTTTCGCTTCGGCCATGGCTGGCCTCCTCCTCGGCGTCGTGCTCGTGGGGGGCAGCTCGCTGGCGATGGCGCTGCGGATCTCGCACAACAACGAAGACGTCGTCCGCGAGTACGGTCACATCCTCCGACACGACGAGATCCGGTCGCTCTTCGACGAGCTGGTCTTCGAGCTCCACCAGGTCGACTCGACCAACGCCTCCGGGCGCACGACGCGGGCGCTGCTCGTCCACGACGACATCGCACGCCGGCTCGACACGATCGCAGGAGTGCACGCGGCCGACTCGGTCGCCACGGAGCAGGAGCGGGAGAGGGTCCTGTTGGACGACCTGCGCCGCCTCGCGGGCGAGGCGCAGGCGCTGGCCCGGCGCATGAGCGCCAGCGGGCGCTTCACCAGCCTGGAGATCGAATGGCTGGACCGGGCCTCTCACCTCGTGCCCGAGCGGCTGGTCGAGCTCGGCGACCTGCACCGGTCCCGGATCGCGGTCCTGCTCGACGCCAATCAGGGGCTGCTCCGGGCGATCGTCCTGCTCTATGTGGCCTTTCTCGCGATCGGCGCCGTTCTCGTCGGCGCGGTCAGCGTCGCCGCCAACCGGAGCATCGCCGCGCCGCTGCGCCGGCTCGCGGACGCCGCGCAGGGGATCGCCGCAGGCCGGCTCGACGCGCGCGTCCCGGTCACGTCCCCCAACGAGATCGGCCAGCTCTCGCACACCTTCAACGTGATGGCCGACCGCCTCGAGACGCGCGAACTCGAGCTGCGCGGCGCGAAGAAGGCGCTGGAGGAGAAAGTGCGCGAGACGCAGGCGCTCTACCGCCTCGGCACGGAGATCTCGCGCCTGCACCAGCTCGACCGGGTGCTGCAGTCGGTGACGGACAAGGCGCGCGAGCTGCTGCGCTGCGACGTCGTCGTGCTCTGCCTGTTCAACGGGGAAAGGGAGTGCCTCTCGTCGCGCGCAACCGCCGGCCCGCCGGAGGCATTCCAGACGGACGGCACGGGCGAAGGCTGCGCTGCGCCGCCCAGCGCCCGCTGCTCGGACCTCGACGCCCCGTCCCTGGCCGTCCGACCGGAGTACGCGCGCGCGCACCTGGCCGCGCCCCTCCACTCGGGCGGCAGGACGATCGGGGCGCTCCACGTGTCCTGCCGCGACGCGCGCGAGTTCACGGCGTCGGAGGTGGAGCTGCTCGGCGGTCTGGCGACACAGGCGGCCATCGCCATCGAGAGGGCCAGGCTCGCGGAAGAGTTGCGCTCCGTGGCGGCCGTGGAGGAACGCGAGCGGATCGCCCGCGAGATGCACGACGGCCTCGCCCAGGCCCTCGGCCTGCTCCACCTGAAGCTGCAGTGCGCCCTGGAGCACACCCGCGACCCCGCCTGCATCGCCAAGGCGCTGCGCGAGATGGTGCGGATCACCGACCACGCCTACGAGGACGTGCGCCAGTCCATCTTCGAGCTGCGCACGTTCGTCTCGCGCGGGCTGGGCCTCGTGCCCACCCTCACGGAGTACCTGCATGAGTACAGCACGCAGAACGGCATCGCGGTCGACCTCGACGTGGCCGAGGGCACGCTCGGCCCGCTGCCCCCGGCTTCCGAAGTCCAGGCCGTCCGCATCATCCAGGAGGCGCTAGCCAACGTGCGCAAGCACGCGCGGGCCGAGCACGCCCACGTGCGCCTGCAGCGGGAGGGCGACTGGGTCCGGGTGGCGGTGGAGGACGACGGCGTGGGCTGGGACTCCCTGGCCCCGACCGAGCGCCTCCACTTCGGCCTCCAGACCATGCGCGAGCGCGCCGAGGGCCTGGGGGGGCGGCTCGAGATCGCCACCGCGCCCGGCCGCGGCACGCAGGTGGTGGCGACCCTGCCCGGAGGCGCCGCGTGAGCCGCATCCGCGTCCTGCTCGTCGACGATCACGCGCTCTTCCGCCACGGGGTAGCGAGCCTGCTCGCGGCCGACCAGGGCTTCGAGGTGGTCGGCGAGGCGAACGACGGGCTGCAGGGCGTCTCGATGGCCCGCGAGCTGATGCCCGACGTGATCCTGATGGACATCTCCATGCCGGTGATGGACGGGCTCGAGGCGACGCGCCGGATCAAGGCGGAGATCCCCTACGTGAGGATCGTCATCCTCAGCGCCTCCGACGGCGAGCGCAACCTGTTCGACGCCATCAAGAGCGGCGCGCAGGGGTACCTCCTGAAGAAGATCGAGCCGCAGGCGCTCTACGGCACGCTGCGGGGCGTCGTGCAGGGGGAGGCTCCCATGTCGCGCGTCATGGCGGCGCGCCTGCTCGAGGAGTTCGCCCGCCAGTCGCGGCCCGCTGCCGCCGCCGCTTCCGCCACGCCTGCGGGCCCGGCCGCCACCGCAGCCCTCACCGCGCGCGAGAGCGAGGTGCTCGAGCAGGTGGCCCGGGGCAGGAGCAACAAGGAGATCGCGGGAACGCTGGCGATCGCCGAGAACACCGTCAAGAACCACCTGAAGAACATCCTCGAGAAGCTCCACCTCGAGAACCGCGTCCAGGCCGCCACCTTCGCCCTTCGCCAGGGCCTCGGCGCGCCGCCCGCCGAAGGGGCGCAGTAGGCCCCACCCGAAAGGGCCACGGCCTCATGGCCCCGAATCTCCGCGCGCTGGCCCGAGAAGGGGATGTCCCTGCGCGTGCACCCACGCGTACGGTAGCGGCTGGCACCGCGCATGAACCCTATACGCATTCTGCTCGCTGACGACCACTCCCTGTTCCGCCGCGGCATCGCGAGCCTGCTCGCGACCGAGAGCGACTTCGCGGTGATCGGCGAGGCCGTCGACGGCCGACAGGCGCTGGAGATGGCCCGGGCGCTCAGACCGGACCTGATCCTGATGGACATCTCCATGCCGGGCATGGACGGGCTGGAGGCCACGCGCCGGATCCGGGCGGAGATGCCGCGAGTGCGGGTCGTCATCTTCACCGCGTCCCACCGGGCGTGCGGGCCTCTCGAGGCCGTCCAGTGCGGCGCACAGGGATACCTCGCGAAGAAGGCCGACCCGCAGGCGTTGTACAGCACGCTGCGGGGCGTCGCGCAGGGCGAGGCTCCCATGCCCTGGCCGCACCAATAGCCTCACTGCGCAGGCTCCCCCCGAAAGGGCCATGTCGGCATAGCCCTTCATCTCGGGTGAACTGGCCCGGGAAGGGGATGGTCACACCGGCGCGCGGCGCATAGCCTCGTCATCCGATGCTCCAGGGAACCGTGAGGTCCCGGCTGCCCCTGAACCAGATGTGGAGGAGAGGATGATGAAGCAAAGACGCCGGATGCGTCTGGCGCTGGCGGTTGCAGCCGTGATGGCCTTGCCGTGGGCCGTCGGGCTGGGTCGTGCGCAGACGAAGGAAACCGCCAAGGGCCAGAAGGCGACGCCGCAGGTGACGAAGGTGACGGACGTCGCGGGCCGCGTCCACACCATCCCCAAGAGGATCACACAGGCCGAGAGACAGGCCGCTGCGGATCGCCTCAAGGCCAAAGTGGCCGCCGCGGGCGGGGCCGTCACGAACGCCCCGGGGGACCTCCCGGGGTCTCTCCCGGGCGCGCTGCCGCCGGGCGACTACCTGGTTGGACCGAACAACCAGTTGATCCCCGACTACTCCGGCCTGACGCCCAACTGGGCCTACAGCCCTCTGCTGACGAAGTTCGTGGACCCGCTGCCCGACTTGAAGGGCCTGATCGCGAAGCCCGACGTCGTGAGCTACCCGGGCAGCGACTACTACGAGATCGAGCTGTTCGAGACGAGCTGGCAGTTCCACTCGCAGCTTCCCACGACGACGGTGCGGCTCTACAAGCAGACCAACGCGGGAACGAACACGAGCGCTTGCGTGGCGCCCCCGGGCGCGCCCGGCCAGACCCTGTGCACGTCGGGTGACAACAGCCTGACACCGCCGGCACCCGCCTATCTCGGACCGGTGATCGTCGCCACGAAGGGCCGGCCGGTGCGCGTCAAGTTCACGAACAACCTGCCCACGGGCGCGGGTGGCAACCTCCAGATTCCGGTGGACACGACCGTCATGGGCTCCGGACCCGGATCGAACGTCGACGATGCGACCCGCCTGGCGATTCCTGCCGACGTGCTCTGCGCGCCAGGTGAGGGTACCGGGCTCATCCCGGCGCCCTGCTACACGCAGAACCGCGCCACGCTCCACCTCCACGGCGGCGTGACCCCGTGGATCAGCGACGGCACGACCCACCAGTGGATCACGCCGGCGGGCGAGAACACGGCGTACCCGAACGGCGTCAGCGTCTACAACGTCCCCGACATGCCGAGCCCCGGCAAGCCCGGCAGCGCGACGAATCCCTCCGGCTCCGGCGTGCAGACGTTCTACTGGACCAACGATCAGGCCGCGCGGCTGATGTTCTACCACGACCACGCGCACGGCATCACGCGCCTCAACGTGTATGCCGGCGAGGCGGCCGGGTACCTGCTGAGAGACGACGCCGAGAAGGCGCTGGAGACGGCAGGCCTCATCCCCGGACTGATGGAGAACATCCCGCTGGTAATCCAGGAGAAGACGTTCGTGGACGCTGCGACGATCGGCTCGACGGACCCCACCTGGAACTGGGGAACCGGGGCGGCCGGCACCTACACTGACGCCACAGGCAAGACGATGACGAGACTGGCACCGAGGACGGGCGACCTGTGGTGGCCGCACGTCTACCAGCCGGCCCAGAACCCGTCCGATCTGTCGGGATACAACGCGATGGGTCGCTGGAACTACGGCCCGTGGTTCTTCCCGCCCACCCCGATCCCGTTCACACCGGTGCTCAACCCCTACTACGACTGCGACACGAACCAGCCCTGCACGATGCCCCAGCAGCCGTACGAGATCCCGGGCACGCCCAACCCCTCCTGGGGAGCGGAGGCGTTCCTGGACACCCCGGTGGTCAACGGCAAGGCCTATCCCACCCTCACCGTCGAGGCCAAGGCCTATCGCTTCCGGATCCTGAACGCGGGGGGCGACCGCTTCTTCAACCTGCAGCTCTTCAAGGCCTTCGACAAGAACACCGACACCACGGCGGATCGTTCCTTCCCCACCATGCCCGTGCCTGCGGGCCCCTGCACGGGTCCCGTCGAGAACTGCACCGAAGTGAAGATGGTCCAGGCGGCGCCCGGCCTGGGTCTGCCTGCCAACTGGCCGCAGGACGGTCGGGCCGGCGGTGTGCCGGATCCGACGACGGTCGGTCCCAGCTTCAACGTGATCGGCACCGAAGGCGGCTTCCTGCCGATGCCGGTCGAGGTCAAGCCGCAGCCGGTGGTCTGGAACGGTGACCCGCTCACCTTCAACTTCGGGAACGTGTCGGACTTCTCGCTCCTCTTGGGACCGGCGGAGCGGGCGGACGCGGTCGTCGACTTCACCGGGATGGAGGGCCAGACGTTCATTCTCTACAACGATGCGCCCGCCGCGTTCCCGGCTTCCGACCCGCGCAACGACTACTACACGGGCAACCCGGACCAACGGGACACCGGCGGCACCGTTCCAACGCTCCCGGGCCTGGGGCCCAACACCCGCACCATCATGCAGATCCGCGTGATCGCCGGAGGGACGGGGACGTTCAGCCTGCCTGCTTTGAAGACGGAGTTCACCACGACCGCCTCGCACACCGGCGTGTTCAAGGCGTCGCAGGACGAGATCGTCGTGGGGCAGTCCGCCTACAACGCGGCCTACGGCAAGGCGTTCCCCTCGACGTACCCGTGGTGGGGCTTGGGCACCATCTTCGACAGCAACGTCAAGTTCGAGACGGTCGGCGGCACGCGGGTGACGCTGCTCGCGAAGGCGAAGGCCATCCACGACGAGATGGGCGCCACCTTCGACGACTACGGGCGGATGAAGGCATCGCTCGGCGTTCAGATGCCGAACCCCACGCCCAACCTGGCGAACTTCATCATGCAGGGCTACGCCGATCCGGCCACCGAGCTCGTCAAGCTCGTTGCCACTCCGATCGGCAACCCCCTGACGGATGGCACGCAGATCTGGAGGGTCAATCACAACGGTGTGGACACCCACCCGATCCACTTCCACCTGTTCCACGTGCAGCTCGTGAACCGGGTGGGCTGGGACGGCGCCTACCGGCTGCCCCACCCGACCGAGCTGGGCTGGAAGGACACGGTCCGGATCAGCCCGCTAGAAGACACGTACGTCGCGCTGCGACCGATCGCGCCGATGGTGTCGAGCCTGCCGTTCAAGCTCCCCAACAGCTTCCGTCCCCTGGAACCGGCCCTGCCGATCGGCTCCACGCTCGGGTTCACCAACATCGACCCGCTCGGCAACCCGATCGCGCCGGGCTTGACCAACCAGGAGGCGAACTTCGGCTGGGAATACGTCTGGCACTGCCACATCCTCAGCCACGAAGAGAACGACATGATGCGGGCGATCGTCTTCGCCGCGACACCGGAGACGCCGGCCTTCACTACCGCCGTGCGCAACGGCGCCCTGGTGAATCTGGCCTGGACGGACAACTCCCTGACATCCACCAGCTTCACGATCCAGCGTGACACGCTCAACACGTTCGCCACGCCCGGTCTGGCGACCTTCACCATCGGATCTCCGGCGTGCGCCAACAGCGCCGGCTGCCCGAGGCTCTTCACGGACACCACGACCGTGCTGGGCACCCCGTACTACTACAGGGTCCTTGCGTCCAATACGGTTGGCAGTGCGGTGCCGGGGTACCCGACGATCACGGCCGACTCCCCCTGGTCGAACGTCCTCGCTCTGCTCTCGGGGCCCGTGGCGAGCGTGACACCGGGCTCGCTCGCGTTCGGCAACCAGGCGGTCAACACCACGAGCGCGCCTCAGGCGGTGACGCTGTCCAACACGGGCGGCGCGCCGCTGACGTTCACGGCGTCCGTGGCGGGCGCTGATTTCGCGCAGACGAACGCGTGCGGTGGAACGGTCGCCGTGGGCGGGAGCTGCGTGATCAGCCTCACCTTCACGCCGACGGTCGTGGGGGCGCGCAGCGCCACGCTGAGCATCGCCAGCAACGATCCGGCTCACAACCCGCTGACCGTCGCGCTGACGGGCACGGGGGTCGCGACGTCGGCACCCACCATCACCGGGACGTGGATCCGGAACAACCAGACCGGCACGTTCGTCAGCGTCCCTGGCGTCGTCACGACCGCCAACCAGCTCCTGCTGGCCTTCGTCAGCGCCGACGCGCCTGCGACCGGCACCAACACCACCGTCAGCGGGCTCACCGTCACGAGTGGTGGCGCGCTCACCTGGACGCTGGTGCGACGCACCAACACGCAGCGGGGTACGGCCGAGATCTGGCGCGCCTTCGCCACCACGGCGGGGACGAGGACGGTGAGGGTCAACCTGGGGCCAGCCGGACGGAGCGTGGCTGCCTCGGCCACGATCGTGGCCTTCTCCGGGACGGCCACCGGCGCGGCCGCGATCGGCGCCACCGGCAGCGGCAACGCGAACCCCGGCGCCCCCACCGCCTCGCTCACCACCACCCGCGCCAACTCGCTCGTGCTGGGAGTCGGCATCGACTGGGACCGCCCCCAGGCCAGGACGCTGGGACCGAACCAGACGCTGGTCCAGCAGTTCATGCCCACCGTGGGCGACACGTACTGGGTCCAGCGGCGGACGAACCCGATCCCGGCGGCCGGGACGCTCGTGACGATCAACGACACGGCACCCACGAACGATCGGTACAACCTGACGATCGTCGAGGTGAGGACGCCGTAACACACTGACGAGGCCTACGCTGTCCGCACAGGCGCGAGCGGCGTGGGCTCTTCAAACACCGTGAAGGGGAGGGGGGCTGAGGGCCTCCCTCCCCGTTCGTTCGTAGACACCCGATGAGACCCGAAACAAGATGGGGCGAGCAGCGGCGAGGGGGATCGAGACGGGCGCTTCCGGCATGCTCCGGCTCGGCCTGGCTGTCGCGGGTGACTTGCTTCCTGAACGCCAAGCAGCAGGTGCCGTGCGTCGCGCCCCGGCACTTCCGCGAGAGCGCGCTGTAGAATCCCTCTGAGATCGATGATGAGAGCCCTCGCGTACGCGGCAACCGCGCTGCTCTTCGCCGCCGGGTTCTTCGCGGCCGGCCGCTGGTGGACCCAGCGCTCGCTCGCCCCGGCCGCGGAGCAGCGAGCCCTCGGCTACGCCTGCCCGATGCACCCGCAGTACCACAGCGACCGGCCGGGCGACTGCCCGTCGTGCGGCATGGCCCTCGAGCCCGTGCGCGGGCAGGGCGAAGCGAAGCCGGCGGCGGCCGAGGACGGAACCGCGATCCCGGCCGGCGCGCTGCGGGTGAGCCCCGAGCGGCAGCAGACGATCGGGGTGCGGCTCGGCCTCGTGGAGCGCGTCTCCGGCACGCGGACCCTGCGCACGACCGGGCGCGTCGCGCCCAACGAGAACGCCGTGTACCCGCTCGTCGCCGGCGCGGAAGGCCTGGTGCGGGAGGTGCGCGGCGCGACGACGGGGTCGCTGGTGAAGAAGAACGAGGTGCTGCTCTCGTTCTACGCCGCGGAGTTCGTCACCGCCCAGCAGTCGTACTTCTCCGGGCTCGACACGGCCGGGCGCGTCGGCAACGAGCAGCTCCAGGGCTTCAACCAGGACCGCGTGCTCCAGGGTGTCGAGCGCTTCGCCAACACCCTGCGCAACCTCGGCGTTTCCGAGCAGCAGCTCGCGGAGATGCGCGCCAAGCGCGAGCTCAGCCAGTACGTCCGCATCGTCTCGCCCGTCGACGGCTTCGTGCTCGCGCGCAACGCGTCCGTCGGCCTGCGCGTCGACCGCGGCTTCGAGTTCTACCGCATCGCGGACCTGCGCCAGGTCTGGATCCTCGCCGACGTGTACGAGAACCAGGCGCCGTTCATCCGCGCCGGGTCCAAGGCCCGGATCACCTCCCAGGACCAGAACCGTCAGCTCGAAGCCAGGGTCAGCCGCGCCGAGCCGACCTTCGACGAGGCGACCCGCACGCTGAAGGTGCGGCTCGAGACCGCCAATCCCGGCTTCGCGCTCAAGCCGGGGATGTTCGTCGACGTCCGGTTCGAGATCGAGTTGCCCCCGTCGCTGGCCGTGCCGGCCGAGGCGATCGTGGACTCCGGCCTGCGCAAGACCGTGTTCGTCGACCGGGGCGAAGGGCACTTCGAGCCGCGCGCCGTCGAAACGGGCTGGCGCATCGGCGACCAGGTCGAGATCAGCAAGGGGCTGATGGCCGGTGAGCGCATCGTGATCTCGGGCACGTTCCTGATCGACTCCGAGAGCCGCATGAAGGCCGCACGCCAGGGAGTCGGCCCCGCCGCCAAGGACCCGGCGTGTGGCATGGAGGTGGACGAGAAGAACGCGGCCGCCGCCGGCCGCAAGTCGGAGTACGAGGGCACGACCTACTACTTCTGCGCCGACGACTGCAAGAAGCGGTTCGACGCGGAACCGGCGAAGTACGCCCGGGGCCGCTGACCGCGGTGGCAGCCCGAGGCGGCCGGCAATGATCGACAGAATCATCGACTTCTCGGTCCGGAACAGGTTCCTCGTGCTCCTGCTGGTCGGCGCGGCGGCCGTGGCCGGGGCCTGGTCGCTGCGCCGGGTGCCGGTCGACGCGCTGCCCGACCTCAGCGACACGCAGGTCATCATCTATTCGCGCTGGGACCGCAGCCCCGACGTCGTCGAGGCGCAGGTCACCTACCCCATCGTCAGCGCGATGCTGGGCGCGCCGAACGTCCGCGCCGTCCGCGGCTTCTCCGACTTCGGCTACTCGTTCGTCTACGTCGTGTTCGAGGACGGCACCGACATCTACTGGGCGCGCACGCGGACGCTCGAGTACCTCTCCGGCGTCCTCGGCCGCCTGCCCCAGGACGCGAAGACGGAACTCGGGCCCGACGCCAGCGGGCTCGGCTGGGTCTTCCAGTACGCGCTGGTGGACAAGTCGGGCCAGCGCAGCCTGGCCGACCTGCGCTCGTACCAGGACTGGACCCTGCGCTACTACCTCAAGTCGGTGCCGGGCGTCGCCGAGGTCGCGTCGCTCGGCGGCTTCGGCCGCCAGTACCAGGTCAACGTCGATCCGAACAAGCTGCGCAACTACGGCCTCTCGATCCAGCGCGTCGTCGAGGCGGTGCGCGGCGGGAACATCGAGGCGGGCGGCCGGCTGATCGAGTTCGGCGGCACCGAGTACATGGTCCGGGGCCGCGGCTACGCCCGTTCGATCGCCGACTTCGAGAGCATCGTCGTCTCGGCGAGCCAAAGCGGGACGCCGATCCGCGTGCGGGACATCGGCCAGGTCGTGCTGGGCCCGGACCTGCGACGCGGGGTGTCGGACCTCGACGGCACCGGCGAGGCGGTCTCGGGCGTGGTCGTCATGCGCCAGGGCCAGAACGCGCTCGAGGTCATCGACCGCGTCAAGAAGCGCATCAAGGAGATCGAACCGGGCCTGCCGCCCGGCGTGTCCATCGTCCCCGTCTACGACCGCTCCGAGCTGATCGGGCGCGCCATCGACAACGTCACCGAGACGCTCGTCGAGGTCGTGCTGACCGTCGTCTTCATCGTCCTGCTGTTCCTGTGGCACGTGCCGAGCGCGCTCATCCCGGTCATCACCATCCCGGTGGCCGTGCTCGTGGCGTTCATTCCGTTTCGCCTGCTCGGCATCACCGCGAACATCATGTCGCTCGGCGGCATCGCCATCGCGATGGGCGAGCTGGTGGACGCGGCGATCGTGGTCGTCGAGCAGACGCACAAGAAGCTGGAGGAGCGCAGCCGCGCGGGCGGGGTCGTCGATCACCACGCGGTGATCGTCGAGGCGGTGAAGGAAGTGGCGCCGGCCAGCTTCTTCGCGCTCCTCGTGATCGCCGTCTCCTTCCTGCCGGTCCTCACGCTCGAAGCGCAGGAAGGGCGGCTGTTCAAGCCGCTCGCCTACACGAAGACGCTCGCGATGATCGTCGCGGCGTGCCTGGTGATCACGCTCGACCCGGCGCTGCGCCTGCTCTTCACGCGCCTGCGCCGCTTCGAGTTCCGGCCGCGCTGGCTGTGCCGCGCCGCCAACGTGGTGCTGGTGGGCCAGATCCACCCCGAGGAGACGCACCCCGTCAGCCGCGTCCTGGTCCGCCTGTACGAACCGGTGGTGCGCTGGTCGCTGCGCTGGAAGTGGACGGTGATCGGCGCCTCGCTCGCCCTGATCCTGGCGACGGTGCCGGTCTTCCTGAGGCTGGGCTCGGAGTTCATGCCCCCCCTCGACGAGGGTTCGCTCTTCTACATGCCGACCACGATGCCCGGCATCTCGATCACCGAGGCGCAGCAGCTGCTCCAGGTGAGCGACCGGATCATCCGGCAGTTCCCCGAGGTCGACCGCGTGCTCGGCAAGGCGGGCCGGGCCGACACCAGCACCGACCCCGCGCCGCTCTCGATGCTGGAGACGGTCATCACGCTCAAGCCGCAGTCCGAGTGGCGGCGCGTGCCCACCTGGTACTCCGGCTGGGCGCCGGAGTGGCTCAAGCCGCTCTTCCGGCCGATCACGCGGGATCGCATCTCGACGGCGCAGCTCGTCAACCAGCTCGACCAGGCCCTCCAGCTGCCCGGCGTCTCGAACGCCTGGACGATGCCGATCAAGGCGCGGATCGACATGCTGACCACCGGTATCCGCACGCCGCTCGGCCTCAAGATCTCCGGCAGCGACCTGCAGACGATCGAGGCCGTCGGCACGCAGATCGAGACCCTGCTGCCGTCCGTGCGCGGGACACGGAACGTGTTCGCCGAGCGGGCCGGCGGGGGCTTCTTCCTCGACATCGAGTGGAACCGCGACGAGCTGGCCCGCTACGGCCTGAGCATGGACGAGGCGCAGGCCGTGGTGCAGAACGCGATCGGCGGCGAGAACGTCACGACGACGATCGAGGGCCGGGAGCGCTACCCGGTCAACGTCCGCTACATGCGCGATTTCCGCTCGGACCTCGATGCGCTCGGCCGCGTGCTCGTCCCGGCCTCCGGCGGCGAACGCCAGATCCCGCTCGGCCAGCTGGCCACGATCAAGGTCGCCACCGGGCCGGCCATGATCCGGAACGAGGACGGCCTGCTCACGGGCTACGTGTTCGTGGACGTGGACGGCCGCGACCTCGACGGCTACGTGCAGGAGGCCGACCGGCTGATCCGCGAGAAGGTCAAGCTGCCGCCGGGCTACGCGGCCCTCTGGAGCGGACAGTACGAGGCGATGGCGCGGGTGCGGGAGCGGCTGAGCTACATCGTCCCGCTCACGCTGTTCCTGGTGTTCCTGCTGCTGTACTTCAACACGCGCTCGCTCACGAAGACCGCCATCGTCGCGCTGGCCGTGCCGTTCTCCGCGATCGGCGCCGTCTGGTACCTCTACCTGCTTGGGTACAACATGAGCGTCGCCGTGTGGGTGGGCCTGATCGCGCTCATGGGTGTCGACGCCGAGACCGGCGTCTTCATGCTCCTCTACCTCGACCTTGCCTACGAGCAGGCGAAGAGAGAGGGCCGCCTGCGCTCGCTGGCCGCCCTCCAGGAGACGATCGTCCAGGGCGCGGCCAAGCGGCTGCGGCCGAAGTTCATGACCGTGGCGACGACGTTCATCGGCTTCTTCCCGATCATGTGGGCGACCGGCACGGGGTCCGACGTGTGGAAGCGCATCGCGGCCCCGATGGTTGGCGGCATCTTCACGTCCTTCCTCCTCGAGCTCGTCGTCTACCCCGCCATCTACGAGATCTGGAAGTGGCACTTCGAAGTGAAGCCCGGGCTTCCCTCAGGTCCAGCGATCGAGGCTTGACGGTCCGTTTCGATCGGCCGGCTGCGGGACACGTCTCAGAAAGGACAAACACGATGCGATGGACGTTGACACTCGTCATGACGGCGCTGCCGGCGCTCGCCAGCGCGCAGGGAGCACCCGCGCTCACGACGGAGAAGGAGAAGCTCAGCTACGCGATGGGGATGGACCTCGGGGTCCAGCTGAAGTCGCGGTCCGTGGAGATCGACCCGGCGCTGTTCGGCCGGGGCCTGGCGGACGCCCTGTCGGGCGGCAAGACGCTGCTGACCGAGGACGAGGCGAAGGCTGTCATCAGCGAGCTGCAGAAGACGATGGCGGTCAAGCAGGCCGCGGCGGCGAAGCTCGCGGGTGAGAGCAACAGGGCGGAGGCGGAAGCCTTCCTCGCCGCCAACAAGGCCAGGCCGGACGTCGTCACGCTCCCGAGCGGCCTCCAGTACAAGATCCTGACCGCCGGCGCGGGCAAGACACCCACCCTCGCCGACACCGTGGTCTGCCAGTACCGCTGCAGCCTCGTCAGCGGGAAGGAGGTGGACAGCTCCTACAAGCGCGGTCAGCCGGTGACCCTGGCGGTCAAGGGTGCCATCAAGGGCTGGACCGAGGCGCTTCAGCTGATGCCGGCCGGTTCGAAGTGGCAGCTGTTCGTCCCGCCGGACCTCGCCTACGGCCCGCGCGGCGGGGGCGGCGACATCGGCCCGAACGCGGCGCTGGTCTTCGAGATCGAGCTGCTGGCGATCCAGTAGCCCGGTCGGTATCGGCTAGTCGACCCAGTCGACGAGGAACAGGTTGGTCTCGCCGGCGCTCGTGCCGCCGCGGTTCGAGGCGAAGACGAGCGTCTTGCCGTCGGGCGAGAACATCGGGAAGCCGTCGAAGGTCGGCTCGCTGGTGATGCGCTCGAGGCCCGTGCCGTCGTCGCGGATCATCCAGAGGTCGAAGTTGCGGCCGCGCGGCTCGGGGTTGTTGGACGAGAAGATGATCCGTCGGCTGTCCGGGTGGAAGTAGGGCGCGAAGGACGCCGCGCCGAGCTTCGTCACCTGGCGCTTGTTCCCGCCGTCGCGGTCCATCACCCAGATCTCGAGCGCGCCGGGCTTGTAGAGGTGCTGCGCGAGGAGTTCCTTGTAGCGGGCGAGGCCGGCCTCGTCGGCGTAGGCGTCGCGGCGGTAGACGATCCGCTTGCCGTCCGGCGAGAAGAACGGCCCGCCGTCGTAGCCGGGCTCGTGGGTCAGGCGCTTCACGTTCGTGCCGTCGGTCGCCATCGTGTAGATCTCGAGGTCCCCGTCGCGCACGGAGGTGAAGACGATCGTCTTGCCGTCCGTCGAGAGCGTGGCCTCGGCGTCGTAGCCCGGCGTGTCGGTGAGGCGCTTGAACGCCGAGCCGTCGAGGGCGTGGCTGAGGATGTCGTAGCCCTCGTACATCGGCCAGACGTAGCCCTTCGACATGTCGGAGGGCGGCGGGCACTTCTCGTCGGCGAGCGCCGTCGAGCCGTAGAGCACGCGCTTGCCGCCGTCGTAGAGGTAGCCGCAGGTCACGCGGCCCTTGCCGCTCGACACCATCCGGCTCCTGCCCGTCGCGACGTCGACCACGAACTCCTGGTCGCAGGCGAGGCCCTCGGCCGCGTTGCGCCGCTGGTAGCTGATCGCCTTCCCGTCGGGACTCCAGTAGCCCTCGGCGTTCTCGCCGCCGAAGGTCAGCTGGCGCAGGTTCCTGAAGTGCTTCTCCTCGGGGTGGATCACGGCCGGCCCAGGCGGGGGCGGCGCGACGTGCTGAGAGGAGGCGACCGCCGCGGCGAGCGCGGCGGCCAGGGAGAGCGGGAGGACGGCCGGGGCTCTCCGCATCTACTCGGAGAGCTGCTGCGCCAGGTAGTTGTCGGCGCCGATTTCCTTGACGATCCCGAGCTGCGCCTCGAGCCAGTCCACGTGCTCCTCCTCTTCCTTGAGGATGTGCTCGAGCAGGGCGCGCGTGCCGTTGTCGCCCTTTTCGCGCGCGACCTCGATCCCGCGGTTGAGCCGCGGCACCGCCTGGTACTCGACCTCGAGGTCGAACTGGAACTGCTCGGGCACCGTGCGGCCGACGTTGATCTTCATGTACTTCTGCATGTTCGGGGCGCCGTCGAAGTACAGGATCCGGTCGATGATCTCCTGCGCGTGGTGCATCTCCTCGATGCTCTCCTTGCGGATGTGGGCGGCGAGCTTCCTGTAGCCCCAGTTCTCGCACATGCGCGCGTGGATGAAGTACTGGTTGACGGCGGTGAGCTCGGCGCAGAGCACGTCCTGCAGCACGGCGATCACCTCTTCGTGGCCCTTCATGGATCCTCCTGTCGGCTGGTCGGCCCGGACGCCGCGGACGGGGATCTTACCGCGGGTCGTCGACGGCCACGAGGCCCGGCAGGGCGCCGGCCGCGGCGAGTTGCTCGCCCAGGTCAGGCAGGCAGGCCGTGCACAGCAGCCCGGCGCCCGTCTCGGCCTGGACCCTCTCCAGGCTCTGGCCGCCCCTCAGCCGCCCCTCGATCTCCGCGAACGACAGCCCCGAGCACTCGCAGCGCGTCATGGCCCGCGCCAGCCGCCCGCAGGCGTTCCTGGGGAACGTGCCGCTGCCTTCCATCACCCGATCATATTGAAAGCGCTTTTCAACTTCAAGCCGTCCTCAGGGCAGTGTTTCGGCCTGCCCGACCGCGGCCCGCTCCTTCGCGGCGCGGCTCTGCATGATCTCGGGGTAGAGCCGCTGCATGCACTCCTGGCACATGCCGTGGCTGAAGCGGGCGTCGGAGTGCTCGCTGATGTACTCCTCCACCTGCTGCCAGTAGCCGCCGTCGCGGCGCACCTTCTTGCAGCCGGCGCAGATCGGGATCAGCCCGCTGAGCACCTTGATCTCGGCCACTGCTTCCAGCACGCGCCGCTCGAGGCCGACGTTGAGCTGCTCGATCTCGAGGTGCAGGTCGTCGTAGCGGTTGAGCAGCGCCACGCCCATGATCGCCACCAGCGCCAGGTAGGCGTACTCGCTCAGGTACAGTCCCGGCGAGACGCCGCTGTCGACGAGCGTGTCGTTGAGCAGGCCGGCCGCGTAGGCGACGAGGCCGAGCAGGATGGCGCGCAGGTAGGGCGACCGGCTGGCCCGGTAGGCGCGCCAGGCCTGGTAGGCGGCGTGGCCGACGGCGAGGAAGAACAGCGCGATCCCGATCCCGATCAGCCAGCCCAGCTGGCTCTCGTAATAGGTGATGACCGCGCGACCGCCCCAGCGGACCGTCTTGATGTCGGGCGTCTCGACGGAGAGGGTGACGCCCGGGCCGCCGATGACCACCGCCACGAGACCGAGCACGGCGAAGGCGGCCACGAAGGCGCGCAGGGGGCCGCTCAGGCGGCCCTCCGCGACGAGGCCGACGAACCAGACGAGCAGGATCCCGATCGGGACGAACGCAAGCACCTGCAGCCGCTGCCAGAACACCCCCTCCTCGAGCGAGCTCGCGCCGTAGAGCCCGGCGCAGAAGAGGTCGTAGGCGGCGATCGCGAAGCAAAGCAGCGCGAAGGGCAGGTGCTCCGGGGTCTGGCGCCGCTTCAGGTACAGCGCGAGGTAGAGGCCTCCGGCGGCGAGGTTCGCCCCGCAAAGCACGAAGCACGACAGCGACACCGCTCCGGGGAAGGTCATCGGCGAACGCCCCCGCCCGCGTTCCCCGCCATTGTAGCGCGCTAGAATCGGACCATGCCGGAAGCGCTCGACGTCACCTGCCCGTGCTGCGAGGCCGTGCTCAAGGTCGACCCGGAGACGGGCAGCGTCGTCTGGGTGGACAAGAAGAAGGCCCCGGCCAAGGACTTCGACGAGCTCGTGAGCCGCGTCGGCTCGCGCCGGAGCGCGATCGACGAGAAGTTCGCCCGCTCGGTGCAGCAGACCCGCCACGCCAGCGAGATCCTCGACAAGAAGTTCGAAGAGGCGCGCCGGCGAGCGGAAGCGGACCCCACGACGAAGCCGCCGCACCCGTTCGAGAACGACTGAGGTTGCGCCCCGCGCGGCCCGCGCCCTAAGATCGTCGGGTTACCGTTCCAAACGGAGGTCTTCCTGATGATGAAGCGCATCGCTTTCGCGGCTGCCGTGCTGGCGCTCGCCGCCCCGTCTTTCGCGCAGAACGCGCGCGGCGAGGCCAAAGCCACCGTCGCGGGC
>JBGASI010000409.1:0-5917 GCA_044229815.1 Vicinamibacteria bacterium
CGGTGCGTCGGCCGAGCTCGAAGCGCGACAGCCGCTCCGGGCCCCCGAGGTGGAAGAGGCCCGAGCCGCCGCGCTCGAGCAGCCCCGCCACGGCCGAGGCCACCGACCAGGCGTCGACCGGGGTGCGGTACTCGTCCGTGAACAGCGAGACCGGCCGGCCGGCCGCCAGCGCCCAGGCGACGGACTCGCTGGATGTGCCGCGCGGTCCGTGTCCGCGCCCGGTCACGAGGGCGATGCGCGCCACCGCTGCCTCGGGATAGGCCGCGAGGACGGCCTCCTCGCCAGCGCGCTTCGTCCGGCCGTAGACGTTGCGCGGGCCGGGGGGGTCGGTCTCGCGGACTCCCGAGCGATCGCCCGCGAAGACGAGGTCGGTCGACAGCGCGACGAGGCGCAGCCGGCGCTCGCGGCACAGCGCCGCGACCGTTCCCGGCAGCCTGGCGTTCACCTCGGCGGCCGCCTCCGGGCCCGCCTGGCACAGGTGGGCCTGCGCCATCGCGGCGGCGTGGACGACGGCGGCGGGCCGCTCCGCGTCGAGCAGCCGCTCGAGGGCCGTCCGGTCGGTCAGCTCGAGGCGGACGGCCCGAGGGCCGGCCGGGGGAGGCGTGCCCCGCCAGGCCGCGATCACCTCGAGGCCGCGCGCGTGGAGCTCCGCGACGAGCCGGCCGCCGAGGAGGCCCCCCGCGCCGGTGACGAGGACCCGCACCCGCTCAGCCGATCATCACGGCGCCGCCGTTGACCGACAGCACCTGGCCCTGGAGGTAGCTCGAGAGGTCGGAGGCGAGGAAGGCGATCGGCCCGGCGATCTCCTCCGGGGTGCCGGGGCGCCCGAGCGGGATCGCGCGGCGCACCGTGTCGCCCGCCGAGCCCAGGATGGCCGCGCGGCTCATGTCGGTCATCACCCAGCCCGGCGCCACGCAGTTGACCCGGATCCCCTCGCCTCCGAGCTCGGCGGCGAGCGACTTGGCGAGGGCGATCACGGCGCCCTTGCTGGCCGCGTAGTGCGAGTGGAACGGCTCGCCGCGCTGGCCGGCCGTCGACGCCACGAGCACGATGTTGCCGCGGCCGCGGGGCAGCATGCGCCTCGCGGCCTCGGCGCAGGCCTCGCGCACCGAGGAGAGGTTGACGCGCAGCATCTCGTCCCACTCGGCGTCGGTCATGGACACGATCGGCGCGCGCTTCCAGATCCCGTGGTTCAGGACCACCACGTCCAGCGGCCCGAGCGCCTCCTCGGCCCGCGCCACCAGCCCGGCCGCCTCGCCGGCGATCGCAAGGTCGGCGGCCAGGGCCAGCTCCGCCACCGTCGATCCGGCCGCCGCCTCGTCGCGGGCGTAGCCGACGGCGACGCGGGCGCCCAGGCGCGCGCACAGCACGCAGGCGGCGCGGCCGATGCCGCGGCTGCCGCCGGTGACGAGCACGTTGCGACCCTCGAGGCTGAGCATCCGTGGACGCTAACCGCGCGCGGCCCGCGCCGTCAAGGCCGCTGGCGCGCTGCTAGAATCGCCGCGTGGCGCTGATCACGTTCGAGGGGATCGAGGGTTGCGGCAAGAGCACCCAGCTGAGGCGCCTGGCGGCCCGGCTCGGCCCGGCGGCGGTCGTCACGCGGGAGCCGGGGGGCACGGTGATCGGCAACGGCATTCGGCAGGTGCTGCTCGACCCCGCCAACCTCGGGATGGCGCCGATGGCCGAGCTGCTGCTCTACTTCGCCGACCGCGCGCAGAACGTGGCCGAGGTGATCCGCCCGGCGCTGGCCGAGGGCAGGACCGTGCTGTGCGATCGCCACGTCGAGTCCAGCCTGGCCTACCAGGGCCACGGGCGGGGCCTGCCCCTCGAGGCGATCCGCCAGCTCGCCGCCCTGGCCACCGGCGGCCTGCGCCCGGACCTGATCGTGCTGCTCGACGTGCCGGTCGCCCTGGGGCTGGCGCGCGTCGGCCGGCGCGGCGCCCAGGACCGGCTCGAGTCCGAGCTCGTGGAGTTCCACGAGCGCGTGCGCTCGGGCTTCGCGGCGCTGCGCGACGCCGAGCCGGCGCGCTGGCTGACGCTCGACGGGACGAGGCCGGAGGACGAGGTCGAGCGCGAGCTGTGGGCGGCGCTCCTCGCCCGTGGCCTCGTCGCGGGAGGGGTGGCGTGAGGCTGTCGGACGTCGCGGGCCACGAGCGCGTGCGTGGGATCCTGGTGCAGGCGCTCGAGCGCGACCGCGTGCCGCCGGCGCTGCTCCTCGCGGGCCCCGATGGTGTGGGGAAGAAGACGCTCGCGCTCGCCTTCGCCCAGGCGGTGCTGTGCGAGCGGGCGCCCGTCCCCGAGCCGTGCGGGGAGTGCCGGACCTGCCTCAAGGTCGGCGCCGCGCTCGCGCCGGCCCGCCTCGACGAGCTGCGCGAGCGGGCCGACCGGAACCCGGACGAGGACGTCTGGCGCAACTTCCGCGTCCACCCGGACCTGGTGCTGGCGGAGGGCTGGCGGCTGACGAAGACCGGCCGGCCGCGCGCCGAGCCCGAGATCCGCGTCGACCAGGTGCGCGACCTGATCGTCGAGGTGGCGGGCACGCCCTACGAGGCCCGCCGCCGGGTGTTCGTGATCGACGACGCCCACACGATGAACGACTCGGCCCAGAACGCCCTGCTCAAGAGCCTCGAGGAGCCGCCCCCGCGCTCGCACCTGGTGCTCGTCACGTCCTCGCCGCTCGCCCTGCGCCAGACGATCCGCTCCCGCTGCCAGCTGCTGCGCTTCGGGCCCCTGCCGCGCGCGACCGTGGCCGACCTGCTCGAGCGGCGCGAGGGGCTCGAGCCCGGGGAGGCGCGCCTGCGCGCCGCGCTCGCCAGCGGCAGCCTCGGCGCCGCGCTCGGCTTCGAGGCCGAGGGCCAGCAGCGGGCCAGGGAGCTGATGACGGCCCTGCTGGAGCGGGCCCCGGGGCTGCCCGCCCTGCAGCGCATGGAGGCGGCCGAGGAGATGGACCAGGCGGACGACCCGGTGCTGCTGCTGACGACCCTGCGCTCGCTGCTGCGCGACGCGGCCGCGCTACGGGCCGGCGCCCCCCCCGAGTCGATCATCAACGCCGACCTCGCGCCGCGCCTCGCGGCCGTGGCCGTCGGCCCGGTCGGGGCGCGTGCGGACGAGTTGGCCGAGCGCGCCGCCGCCGCGCGGGGCGCCGTCCGCGGCTTCGCCAACCGCGTGCTGACCTTCGAGGTCCTGATCGACGCGATCGCCGGCGACTGAGCCGTACGATTCTTGCGCGCTCGCGAGAGCGTGTGCTACTAGATAGCCAAAGAGCCCGCCGCTTGGAGAGTCGCAGCCCGCGGCTCGTCGCCGCGCCGATGCCGTCGCGCCGAAGCGTCCCGGACTGGAGGCCGCCCGAATGAACCGCAAGCTGATCCGTCCGGACCTCACCGAGATGAAGGAGCACCGCCACGTCGCTCCCGTCACCACCCCGAAGTACTTCCGCCAGCGACGCGGCGTGCCGCCCGACCAGACCAACGCGGAGGGCAACTACTACCTCAAGCAGATGGCCAACAAGACCCGCATGGTCATCCTGCTGAAGGACGGCGAGGAGCTGCGCGGCACCATCGAGTGGTACGACAAGGTCGCGCTCAAGGTGCACCGCCCCGACGGGCCGAACGTCCTGCTGATGAAGGACTGCGTGAAGTACATGTTCAAGGAAAACGACGAGGGCAACGTCGAGGAGGAGGAGTAGGGCGCCATCTCCCAGGCGCTGTTCGTCCCCGTCTCCGCCTGAAGCCTGTACGTCGCAACGAGAGCCTCGGCCGCCTGGCGGTCGAGGCTCTTGCCGTTGGAGCGGGTCGCGCAGCGCCTCGCATGAGCGGCCGCCAGTGCGTCGCACGGACCTCCAGGGACTCCCACGGGTGCTACTAGAGAACTGCGCCTCCGTCGCGGCGTGGCGCTCGTTCAACCAGCAACTACCTGGCGTTGGCGAGGTGCAGCAGGGGAGGGAGTGGTGGCCGAAGAGATGAAGGCGAAGAGCAAGCCGCTGCCGGGCGGAATCCCGAAGACCGCGGACGAGAAGAACTTCACGCACCCGGAGACCGGGGAGCCCTGCACGTTCCACGAGTTCTGCCAGTGGCAGGCCGGCAAGTACGTGAAGGGGCTGAACAACCCGGAGATCGATGCCGAGTAGGGCTAGTTGGAGGAGCCGAATGCAGGAAGTGCCATTCGTGGCCGCCACCAACGCCGACACCGGCCGAACGCCGACCGGAATCTACCGGGGCATCCCAATCACCCCTGAGCGGTACAACGCACGTACGGAGTCTTGGGTCTACTACCCCGAGATCATGCGGTCGATCTGGGGTCTGGGCGGGGCCTGCGAGACCGACTACTGGGAGGTCACGGAGGAGTTCGTCAACGAGTGCATCGACGCCTGGAAGCGCGATGCCCCCGCACCCCTCGTGCCCCGCGACAGCCGGCTGATCGGCTGAGGCGGGATCGAATGGCTGAGCCCAAGACCGAGACCATCGAGACGTTCATGGACAACGACGGCAAGGTCGCCCCCTCCTCGTTCACGGTGAACATCCCCGAGTCTCGACGGTAACCTCAGGCGGCGCGACGGCAGATTGGCTCCGAGGCGTTGGTTTCCACGACTGGGGCCGAGATCAACGGCACGCGCAAGACGTACCTCAACTGAGGGGAGGCGCGGCCTTCGTCAGCCCGGCTGGCGGTCGGCGGGGCGGGGCGCGAGGGTGAAGCAGAAGGTCGTGCCCTGGCCGAGGCCGGGCGACTCGGCCCAGGCGCGGCCGCCGTGGACCTCGACGATGCGGCGCACGAGGGCGAGGCCGATGCCGCTGCCTTCCACGTGGGGGTCGAGGCGACGGAAGAGGCCGAACACCGTGTCGAGGTGCTCGGGGGCGAGGCCGATGCCGTTGTCGCGGACGAGCAGGACGGGGCCCGTGCCCGGCGGTCCGGGACGCCAGCCGACCTCGACGCGGGCCTCGGTCTTCCCGACCGTGAACTTCAACGCGTTGTCGACCAGGTTCTGCACGACCTGCACGAGGCGGGCGCGGTCGCCCCAAACCGCGGGGAGGCCCGCTGCCACCTCGACGGACGCGCCGCGCGCGGTGATCCGGCCCTGGAGCAGGAACAGGGCCTCGGTCACCACGTCCTCGAACGGGATCTCGATCGGTGGACCGACGATGCGGCCGACGCGCGAGAGCTCGAGCAGGTCGCCGAGCAGGCCCTCCATCTTCTCCGCCGCTCCGCGGATCCGCGCGATGTCGGCGGCGGCGCGCGAGCGGTCGCCGGACTCCAGGTCCCGGCCGAGGTGCGTCAGGAAACCCTTGATGGTGACGAGCGGGCTGCGCAGGTCGTGCGAGACCGTGTAGGTGAAGCTCTCGAGCTCGGCGTTCTTCGCTTCGAGCTCGCGGATCAGGCGCTCGCGGCCCGCCTGGGCCTCGCGCAGCTCGCCGAGCGCCGCCTGGCGTTCGCGTGACTCGCGGCGCGCGCTGGCGAGCGCCCGGCGCAGGGCCGCCATCACCGCCGAGAGCAGCGCGCCGGCCGCCAGCAGGTAGACCGCCTGGGCCAGGAAAGCCTGGCGGCGGATGTTCTCGGGGGCGCCCGGGGGCGGGGAGTGGTCCAGCAGGAGCACGCCGCCGGCGAGGATCGACAGCGCCGCCGTGACGAGGACCGCCCGGCGCCCGAGGAGCACCGCGGCGCACACGAGCACCACGATGAGCCCGGAGTAGGCGGCCGCCAGCACGCCGCCGCTGGTCATCGCCGCGCTCACCAGCAGCAGCCAGAGCGCCGCGACCAGCGCCGCCGAGGACGGCCGCACGTGGCCCCGGCGGCTGAGGAAGAGCAGCAGGAGCATCGTCGTCGCGAGGGCGGCGCAGTACGAGTAGGCGAGCGGCAGGCGGTCCGGCTGCACCGGCGCGAACAGCGCGTAGACGGCCACGCCGAGCAGCATGCTGAGGAGGGT
>JBGASI010000410.1:0-4615 GCA_044229815.1 Vicinamibacteria bacterium
GCGCGAGGGCGGGCTCAAGTACGTCGACCTCCCCCTGCCGGAACTGTACGACCTCAGCGCCGACCCGGGAGAGACACGCAACCTGGCCGCGTCGCGGCCGAACGAGGTCGACCGGCTGCGGGCCGCCCTGGGCCGGGTGCGCGAACGGGAGCGCGCGGTCGCGCGCGTGGCCGAGAGCCAGGAGGCGGCGGGCCGCCTGCGGGCGCTCGGCTATGTCGGCGGGGGCGGCGTCGCGCCGAAGCAGCGCTACGCCGAGGAGGACGATCCGAAGCGGCTGATCGGCCTCGACACGATGACCAGCGAGATGCTGGGGCTGTTCCAGGCGGGCCAGGGCGAGCGGGCGCTCGCGCTCGGCCGCGAGGTGATCCGCCGGCGCCCGGACATGTCGATGGCCCACCTGCAGGTCGCCTACCTGGAGCGCTCGCGCGGCGACCTCGGCGCCGCCATCACCACGCTGCGCCGGGCCGTGGCGCTGCGGCCCGGCGACGCCGAGTCGCTTTCACTGCTCGGCGCCTACCTGACGGAGGCCGGTCGCCCCGCGGAGGCGGTGACGCTCCTCGCCCCGCACGCGAAGCAGCCGGAGGCGGACCTCGACGTGGTGACGGCCTACGGGATGGCGCTCGCGACCGCCGGCCAGCGCCGGGAGGCGCAGTCGGTGTTCGCGCGGGCTCGGGCCGAACACCCGACGAGCGCCATGGTGCTCGTGAACGTGGGCACCGTCCTGCTGATGGACGGGGACGTCGGCGGCGCGCGAGCGGCCTTCGAGGCCGCGCTCGACATCGACCCGGACGTGGCCCGCGCGCACAACAGCCTCGGGGTGATCGCCGCGCGCGAGGGGCGCCTGCCCGAGGCCATCGAGCGCTGGAAGCGCGCCGCGGCCCTCAACCCCGAGGACTACCAGACGCTGTTCAACCTGGGCTCGGTGCTGTGGCGATCGGGCCGGGGGGCCGAGGCGCGGCCCTACCTGGAGGCGTACGTGCGGATGGCGCCGGCGGCGCTCGAGGCGCGGGACATCGCGCGGGTGCGGGCGCTGCTCGGCGCCCGGGCGGGGGAGGGCGGGCGATGAGTCACGGGCGTGTCGGGCGGGCGCTGCTGCTGGCGCTGGCGGCGGGGACGGCCGGCTGCCGTGGCGCGGCGAGCGGGCCGTTTCCCGAGTCCTCCGTGGTCCTCGTGTCGATCGACACCCTGCGCTCGGACCACCTCGCGGCGTACGGCTACGCGAAGGGCCGGACGCCGGCGCTCGACGCCATCGCCCGCGACGGCGTCGTCTTCGAGAACGCCTGGAGTCACTGCCCGCTCACGCTGCCGGCGCACGCCTCGCTCTTCACCGGCCTGCTGCCGCCGCACCACGGCGTCCGCGACAACATGGGCTTCGCCCTGGACCCGGGCCACCTCAGCCTGGCCGCGCGCTTCAGGCGGGCGGGCTTCGCCACCGGCGGCGCGGTCTCCGCCTACGTGCTGCGGCGCTCGACCGGGATCGCGCAGGGCTTCGAGGCCTACGACGACGCGCTCGTCGTCGACAGCGCGGTCGAGAGCCTCGGGGCCCAGCAGCGCGACGGCGCGGTCGCGACGGAGACCGTGGCAAGCTGGATCGAGGCGCAGGGCGAGCGCCGCTTCTTCGCCTTCCTCCATCTCTACGAGCCGCACGCGCCCTACTCGCCGCCGCCGCAGCACCGCGACCTCGCGAGCCCGTACGACGGCGAGGTGGCCTACGCGGACGAGCTCGTGGGGCGGCTCGTCGCGCGCCTGCGGGAGAGTGGCCTGCTGGGCCGCGTGGTCCTGGCCGTGACGTCCGACCACGGCGAGGGGCTGCTCGACCACGGCGAGCAGGAGCACGGCTTCTTCCTCTATCGCGAGGCCGTGCAGGTGCCGCTCCTGCTGCGCCTGCCCGGCGGTCGGGCGGCCGGCTCCCGGGTGAGCGGCCTCGTGAGCCAGGTCGACATCGCCCCGACGCTGCTCGACCTGGCCGGTCTGCCGCACGACGGCATGGACGGCCGCTCGCAGCGCCTCGCGCTCGACAGCGGCAAGGCCGCCTCGCGCAGCGTCTACTCGGAGACGCTCTTCCCGCGCTACCACTTCGGCTGGAGCGAGCTGTTCGCGGTGACGGAGGAGCGCTACCGCTACGTGCGGGCCCCGCGGCCGGAGCTGTTCGACCTGCGCGAGGACCCGGGCGAGAAGACGAACCTGGCTCCCGCGCGCGGCAGCGCGGTCGCGGCGATGGACCAGTGGCTCGAGCGCGAGGTGAAGCCGGGCGAGGGGGCGAAGCCGGCGGCCGTTTCCGACGAGACGCGCGAGGCGCTGCAGGCGCTCGGCTACGTCGGGGGCGGCGTCGTGGTGCCGACTGGCGGCTCGTTGGCGGACCCGAAGGACAAGCTTCCCGTGTACGAGGCCTATCGCCGGGCGATGCAGGCGCGCCGGGAGGGAAGGGCCGGCGACGCCGTCGCCGAGTTGCGGGCGGTCGTCGCCGACAGCCCGGGCATGCTCGACGCCTGGGAGAGCCTGGGCACGACGCTGCTGCGCCTGGGCCGGGAGCCCGAGGCGGTGGCCGCCTTCGACGAGGTGGTGCGGCGCGATCCGACGAACGCCGCCGCCCACCTCGCCCTCGCCAAGATCCACGGCCTGGCGGGCCGCCGCGACAAGGCGGAGACGCACGCCGGGCTCGCGTCGCAGAAGGAGCCGGGCCGCGGTTTCGAGGCGCTCGCCCAGATCCTGCTGGACCGGAACCGGCCGGCCGAGGCGGCGGGCTACGCGCGCAAGAGCCTGGCGGCCGATCCCGGTCGGGTGATGAGCCTCTACGTGCTCGGCGTCGTCGCCCAGCGTGCCGGCCGCTACGCGGAGGGCGCGGAGGCCTTCCGGCGCGCGATCGCCGCGCAGGCCGCCCAGCGGGGCCTGGTCGTGCGCGGGCTGCACGCCGGCCTCGCGGACTGCCTCGCGCGGCTGGGGCAGGAGGCCGCGGCCGAGCGCGAGTTCCTCGCCGAGATCGCGGCCATCGCGCACTCGCGCGAGGCGCGGGTGGGCCTCGCGCTGCTGTATCGCTCCCAGGGGCGCGACGCGGCCGCGCGGGAGGTGCTCGCGGGCGTCGTGACGCGGAACCCGCGGGCCGGCGCCGACGAGTACTTCGTCGTGGCTCGCACCCTGGCGGTGCTCGGGGACGCCCCTGCCGCGCGCGACTGGGCTTCGCGCGCGCGCTCCTTGTACCCCTCCGACCCGCGCTTCCACTGAAAGGAAGAAGGCCCCGGGGCCGTCGGCCCCGGGGCCCTGCTCTACGTCGGTCTTCGAACGGCCGCTTCCGCTAGAACCCGAAGGTCGCGCTGAGGCGGATGATCGAGGGACTCAGCACCTCGTCGATGCGGTTGAAGCTCGAGGCGTCGAGCTGGCGGCTGCGCACGAGCACGGCGCCGCTGTTGGCGACGTTGAACCACTCGCCGGCCAGCGTCAGGTACGGCTGCTTGCCGAACTTGAACGTCTTGGCGAGGCGCACGTCGAAGTCCCAGACGTTGCCGTAGCGGTTGTCGGAGATCGTCGAGGTGCCGAGGACGTTCTGCGTGCCGTCACGCCCGGCGGGCACGCGCAGGTACAGCGGCTGCAGGCCCCCCTGGCGGCCGAACGCGGCGCCGGAGAGGTCGATCCCCCACGGCAGCTGGTACAGGGCGTTCGCGTAGACCTGCCACTTGAAGCTCGTGTAGAAGTTCGCCTTGCCCGAGCCGCCGCCGATGATCCCGACCTGGTCGCCCTCGACGAAGGACTCGCCCTGGACGGCAGTCGGGTTGCCGTAGATCGGCACCGCGCGTCCGTCGACCGTCTGTGCCCCCGGGTAGGTGCGGGTCCAGTCGGCGTAGGTGAACGCGACGCGGGCCATCCACTTCTTCGACAGGCGCTTGTTGAGCGTCAGCTCCAGGCCCTTGTAGTGGGTCTTGTAGTTGGGCCGGTTGGTGGCCACCGTGCCGCTCTGGCCCGCGGTGACGAGGTCGACGGGCGGCGAGTAGGTGAAGCCGCTGTAGGTCTGCCCGTTGACGGTGACCGTCTTCGGGGCGTTCTTCGTGTAGGCGCTGGCGGGGATGATCGGGCAGCTGCCGAGGTCGACGAGATCGCCCGCGCACACGCTGGCGACCCGGTAGGAGGCGCGCCAGTCGCTGGCCACGCGGTAGGTGACGGCCGCGCCGACCGCGAAGCCGCCGCCGAGCTCGTGGTCGAGCCCGAGGATGAACTCGTCGTCGTGCTTCGGCTTCACGTTCTTGTCGATCTTGTTGACGCTCGAGTCGACCTTGCTGGGGTTCTCCGGGTCGATCGCGTAGCTGTAGAGGAAGTTGCTCAGGTCCACCTCGCCCGTCTGGACGAAGCCGTCCTTGTTGCTGTCGTTCCAGCCGTAGGCCAGGTAGCTGTAGCCGTTGACGGGGTTGACCGACGTCACGCTGCCGAAGCTGAGCTGCTCGTAGTAGCGCGCGTACGAGGCGCGCAGCACGGTCTTGCGGGCCTCGTCGAGCGCGAAGCTCAGGCCCACGCGGGGCGAGAAGGTGCTCCAGCTGTAGAGATCGCCCGCGGACGTGCCGTCGAAGGTGGAAGCCGGCATCAGGTTCGGGAAGGCCCCGTTGGCCTCGGCGGTCGCGATGTCGTT
>JBGASI010000411.1:0-4613 GCA_044229815.1 Vicinamibacteria bacterium
GGCGTCGGGCGTCTACTTGGAGTAGAGCTCGACGATGAGCTGCTCCTGCACCGGGGCGGTGATCTCCTTGCGCTCCGGCTTGCGCAGGACCTTGGCGGTCAGCGAGTCGTGATCGGCCTGCAGCCAGGCCGGCACCTGCGCGGTGAGTTCGGTGGCATCGCGGATGAGCGATTCGGCAGGCGTGCCTGCCTTGACCGAGATGACGTCGCCCGGGCGCACCTGATAGCTCGGGATGTCCACCCGGCGGCCGTTGACGGCCCAGTGGCCGTGGCGGATGAGCTGGCGGGCCTGGCGGCGCGAGGCGGCAAAGCCGAGCCGGACGAGCACGTTGTCGAAGCGGCGCTCGAGGAGGTTGAGCAGGTTCTCGCCCGTGATGCCCTCCTGGCGGCTCGCCTTGGCGTAATAGGTCCGGAACTGCTTCTCGAGCACCCCGTAGTAGCGGCGCGCCTTCTGCTTCTCACGCAGCTGCACCCGGTACTCGCTCTGCTTCTGGCGGCCACGGCCGTGGTCGCCGGGCGGGTAGGCCCGGCGCTCGACGCCGCACTTGTCCGTCAAGCAGCGCTCGCCCTTGAGGAAGAGCTTCTGGCCTTCGCGGCGGCACAGCTTGCACTGGGCTCCGGTGTCGCGGGCCATCAGATGACCGATCCTTCGCTCGCGTGCCCCCGAGGGCGCGGAGCGTCGAGCTGGTCAAGGACGCAGGCCGACGGCCATGCCGGAGGCATGGGCGAGGGCGAGGACGCAGATCCAGCGACGGCGATCTGCGTCATTCGGGGGTGCGTGAGTGGAGGATTGGTCATCTCTTAGACGCGCCTCCGCTTGCGGGGGCGGCAGCCGTTGTGGGCCTGCGGGGTCACGTCCTTGACCTGCGTCACCTCGAGGCCGGCGGCCTGGAGGGAGCGGATGGCGGTCTCGCGACCGGAGCCGGGGCCCTTGACGAAGACTTCCACCTTCTGGAGGCCCTGCTCGATGCCCTTGCGGGCGGCCGCGTCGGCCGTGACCTGCGCTGCAAACGGCGTCGACTTGCGGGAGCCCTTGAAGCCGGCGCCGCCGGCGGACTCCCAGGCGATGACGTTCCCCTCGCGATCGGTCAGCGAGACGATCGTGTTGTTGAACGAGGTCTTGATGTGGGCCTGGCCGACCGGGATGTTCTTCCGGACACGGCGCCGGCCGCGCTGCGGGCGCTTGGGGGCTGGGCTCATCTACTTCTTCGTCGCCTTCTTCTTGCCCGCCACCTGCATGCGCTTGGGGCCCTTGCGGGTGCGGGCGTTGGTCTTGGTGTTCTGGCCCCGGACGGGCAGCCCGCGCCGGTGGCGCAGGCCCCGGTAGCAACCGATCTCCATCAGCCGCTTGACGTTCTGGGAGCGCTCGCGCCGCAGGTCGCCCTCGACGGTCAGGTCGCGGTCGATCAGGTCGCGCAGGCGCGCCACCTCGTCCTCGGTCAGATCGCGGACATAGGTGTCGCGCGAGATCTCGGCCTCGGAGAGCAGCCGGTTGGAGCTCGACCGCCCGATCCCGTAGACGTAGGTCAGGCCGACCTCGACGCGCTTGTTGAGCGGGATGTTGACCCCGGCGATCCGAGCCATCGCGCTAACCCTGCCGCTGCTTGTGCCGCGGGTTCGAGCAGATGATCAGGACCCGTCCCTGGCGGCGGATGATCTTGCACTTCTCGCACATGGGCTTGACCGACGGTCGTACCTTCATGGGTCCTTTCGACTGGATCCCGCGCCCAGGCTCTGGCGGCCGGGACGGCCGCCGCTACCTGGACGAGGACTGGCACGCCGAAGCAGGGCCGGCCCCGGCGCGACGAGCCAATATAGCAGGGGCCCGCGGGCCGTCGCGGGGCCGCCGGGCGCGCTCACGCGGCGGCCTGGCCGCCCGCCGCGCCATCCCGCTCGTGCCACGGCGTCAGCACCTTCGGGCCCTCGGCCGTGACCGCCACGGTGAACTCGAAATGGGCTGCCAGCGACCCGTCCTGGGAGTAGATGGACCAGTGGTCCTCGCCCATCCGCACGCCGTGGCGACCGGCGGTGACCATCGGCTCGACCGCCAGCACCATGCCCTCCTCGAGCCGCGGGCCCGTGCCGGGCTCGCCGAAGTTCGGGATCTGCGGGTCCTCGTGCATGTCGCGCCCTATTCCGTGGCCCACGAGCGAGCGCACGACCGACAGCCCGTCGGCCTCGACGCGGCGCTGAACGGCGTGCGAGACGTCCCCGAGCCGCTTGCCGGGCCGGCACTGCTCGACGGCGTCCATCAGCGAGGCCCTGGTCGTCGCCAGCAGCCGGCCGGCAACCGGGCTCACGGGCCCGACGGGGAACGTGCGCGCCGCGTCCGCGACCCAGCCGTCGAGGACCACGCCGACGTCGACGGAAAGGATGTCCCCGCGCTGGAGCCGGTAGGGCCCGGGGATCCCGTGCACGACCATCGAGTTCGGCGAGGCGCAGATCGAGCCCGGGAAGCCCCGGTAGCCCTTGAAGGCCGGCTCGGCGCCCTGGGAGCGGATGAACCGCTCGGCGACCTCGTCCAGCTCGCCCGTGGAGACGCCCGTGCGGACCTTGCCCTCGATCATCGCGAGCGCGCGCACCAGCACCTCGCCGGCGGCCGCCATCTTGGCGATCTCCTCGGGGGTCTTCTTGACGATCATCGCGCCTGCGCCCTCACAGCTGCTCCTCGAGCCGCAGCGTCGCGAGCGTCGCCCGGATGTGGTCGTGGACCTCCGTCGCGGGCCGCGTCCCGTCGAAGCGGCGCAGCAGCCCCAGCTCCTCGTAGTAGCGCACGAGCGGCTCGGTCTGCTCGTGGTAGACCTCGAGGCGGCGGCGCACGGTCTCGGGCTTGTCGTCGTCGCGCTGGATGAGCCGCGACCCGTCGACGTCGCAGCGGCCGTCGTGCTTGGGCGGGTCGAACTCGATGTGGTAGACGCGGCCCGTCTTGACGCTCACGCGCCTGCCCGAGAGCCGGCGGACGACCTCCTCGTCCGATACGTCGATCAGCAGCACCGCCGTCAGCCGGCGCCCGAGCTCGTCGAACGCGTGGCCGAGCGCGTCGGCCTGCCCCAGCGTGCGCGGGACCCCGTCGAGGATGAAGCCGTCCGAGCAGTCGTCCTGCGCGATGCGCTCGGTGATGATCGAGATGATCAGCTCGTCGGGGACGAGCTCTCCGCGGTCCATGTAGGCGTGCGCCTCGATGCCCAGCGGCGTGCCGCTGCGCACGGCCTCGCGCAGCATGTCGCCGGTCGCGACGTAGGGCAGGCGGAAGTCCTGGCGCAGGCGATCGGCCTGCGTGCCCTTCCCCGCGCCGGGGGGGCCGAGCAGGATGAGGTTGAGCTCGGACACGGCTACTTCAGGAAGCCCTCGTAGGAGCGCATCATGAGCTGCGCCTCCATCTGCTTCACCGTGTCGAGCGCGACCCCGACCACGATGAGAAGCGAGGTACCGCCGAAGAAGACGTTCGAGTTCGTCTGGTTGATGAGGATCGTGGGCAGTGCCGCGACCAGCGCGAGGTAGATCGCTCCCGGGAACGTGAGCCGGGCGAGGATGCGATCGAGGAACTCGGCCGTTGGCCGGCCGGGTCTCACCCCGGGTATGAACCCGCCGAACTTCTTCAGGTTGTCGGCCTGGTCGACCGGATTGAAGGTGACCGCCGTGTAGAAGTACGTGAAGAGGATGATGAAGATCGACTCGCCGACGATGTAGGGCCAGTCCTGCGGGTTGAAGAAGTTCGCCAGGTTCTGCGCCCAGGGCGTGTTGATCAGCTGGCCGACGGTCGGCGGGAAGGCCATGATCGAGGCGGCGAAGATCACCGGGATGACCCCGGCCATGTTCACCCGCAGCGGCAGGTAGGTCTGGCCGCCCTGCGTCATCCGCCGGCCGATCACCCGCTTTGCGTACTGGACCGGTATCCGCCGCTGGCCCTCCTGGACGAACACGACCGCCGCGATCACCGCGAGCGCCAGGAACGGCATCATCACCTTGAACACCGGATCCGGGCTCGTCCACCAGTTCTGCACCCCGTTCGGCAGCCCGGACACGATGCTCGCGAAGATCATCAGCGAGATGCCGTTGCCGATCCCGCGCTGGGTGATCAGCTCGCCCATCCACATCAGCAGGATCGTCCCCGCGGTGAGCGACACCACGATCAGGAAGACCGTCGGGACGTTGAAATCCTTGATGACCTCGGTGCCGGCCTGGCTCTGGAACGAGCGGAACAGGAACACGTAGCCGATCGACTGCGCGAACGCGAGCGCCACCGTGAGGTAACGCGTGTACTGCGTGATCCGGGCGGTGCCGATCTCCCCTTCCTTCTGGAGCTTCTCCAGCGAGGGAACGACCACCGTCAGGAGCTGGAGGATGATCGACGCCGTGACGTAGGGCATGATCCCCAGCGCGAACAGGGCGATCCGCTGCAGTCCCCCGCCGGAGAACAGGTTGAGGAACTGCAGCACGCCGGCGCCCTGGAAGTTCTGCTGGATCTCGTCGACGGCCTTGGAGTTGATGCCCGGCGCCGGGATGTGCGATCCCAGCCGGTAGAGCGCCAGCAGCGCCGCCGTGAACAGCAGCTTGTTCCGGATCTCCGGAACGGTGATGGCCCGCAGGATCGTCGTGATCACGACGCCGCCC
>JBGASI010000013.1:0-29304 GCA_044229815.1 Vicinamibacteria bacterium
CCGTCACCAGCGAAACGAGCAGCAGCGCGAAGCTCGCGAGCGCGGCACGCCGCGTCGGGGGCTCGGCGTGGGCCTCCGGGTCGCCGAAACCCGCCAGGGGCAGGAAGTAGTCGCGGTGGCGGACCGTCTGGAAGAAGACGAAGACTCCCCACAGCACGAGCGAGGCGACGGCGGCGAAGACGAGCTGAGCACCGCTGTAGGTTCCGCTCGGCGTCGTGGTGGTGAACGTCGGCAGCACGAGCGACAGCGTGGTCAGGGCGATCAGCGCGGCGATCCCGGGCCCCGCCCCCTCGACGCGGAAGGACTGCTCGCCGTGCCGCAGCCCGCCCACCAGCAGGCAGAGGCCCACGACGCCGTTGCAGATGATCATCACCGCCGAGAACACCGTGTCGCGAGCCAGCGCCGCCGCGTCCTCGCCGCCGCCGACCATCATGGAGAGGATCAGCGCCACCTCGATCACGGTGACGGCCAGGGCCAGCACGAGCGTGCCGAGCGGCTCGCCGACCCGGTGGGCCACGACCTCCGCGTGGTGGACCGCTGCGAGCACGGCGGCCACCAGCGCGGCGGCACAGACGAAAGTGAGAACGGGGCCGCCCCCGACGAAGAGAGCGACCCCGAGCAGCACGGCCGACAGGGCCGGGACGAGCCAGGTCCAGATCGGCAAGCGAGAAGCCTAGACGAGCGGCGTGACGCCCGGCACCGCCACTTCGAGCGGCGGCAGCGGCTTCGCGTCCATGTGCGGCGGGGTCAGGTCGAGCTTCGAGGCGTTCATGACCCAGTCCCAGCTCAGCTGGCGTCCCGTGTAGGCGCTCATCCGGCCCATGATCGCGGTGAGACAGCTCTCGGCCACCTGGCGCCCCTCGTTGAGGGGTTTGCCGGCCTTGATGCTCGCGATCAGGTCCCGGTGCTCCTCGACGTACGGGTTGGGCGAGGCCTGCGGGTTGTCGTAGGGCTTCGAGCCCTTGATGTAGCCGTCGCTGCTGTCGGTGTAGGAGAACCCGGACGCGCCGACGACGCGCTCGGAGACGTTCTCGGCCGCGCCCGCCGTCTGCCGGCACATGCTGAGGACACGCGCCCCGTTCGGGTACTCGTACTCGACCGCGAAGTGGTCCCAGATGTTCCCGTACTGGGGCTCCGTGCGCGCGGCGCGGCCGCCCATGCCGGTCGCCTTGACCGGGTGACCGCCGAAGGCCCAGTTCATCACGTCGAGGTTGTGCACGTGCTGTTCGACGATGTGGTCGCCCGAGCACCAGCCCGTGAAGAGCCAGTTGCGGATCTGCCACTCGAGGTCCGACCACTTCTTCTCGGTGCGGTTCTTCCAGTTCTCCGCCGCCCGTTCGACCCACAGCGCTCCCATGTTCCAGTAGCACTGCCCGGAGAGCAGCTCGCCGAGGTCGCCGCCGCGGATCCGCTTCATGATCTCGACGTAGTGGGCCTGGTGGCGGCGCTGCGTGCCGGCCACGATCGCCAGGCCCTTGCTCGCGGCGAGCTCGGAGGTGGCGATCACGGAGCGCACGCCCACCGGGTCGACGGCCACCGGCTTCTCGGTGAAGACGTGCTTCCCGGCCTCGATCGCCGCCTTGAGGTGCTGCGGGCGGAAGAACGGCGGCGAGGCGAGGATCACCATGTCGACGCCGGCGGCCAGGACCTTCTGGAAGGCGTCGAAGCCGCTGAAGCAGGTCTCGCGCGTGGCGGTGATCCGGTCGGCCGCGAGCTTCTGCTTGAGCTGTCCCAGCGACCACGCGAGCTGGTCGGGGAACACGTCGCCCATGGCGGCGATGACGATGTCGGGCGAGGCCGTCGCGCAGTTGATCGCGGCGTCGGTGCCGCGGCCGCCGCAGCCGATCAGGCCCACGCGGATCTTCTCGGACGTGCCGGCGGCGAAGAGCCCGCCCGGGAACGCCGCGGCCAGCGAGGCGAGCGAGGCCGTCTTGATCACGGTGCGCCGGGTCATGCCGGTGAGCTCGATCGTGGTTTCGTCTTTCATCGCGCTGCCCTCCTTCGGAGCTTCGTCGACGGTTCGTGCGGGGTCAGGCTGCGGCGGCGCGGTTGCCGCGTCGCAGCAGGCCGTGGATGATCCGATCCAGGCCCGCGGCGCGGCCGCTGCCGGTCACGAGGATGACGGCGAGCGCCGCCACTTCCACCAGGTTCTTGTTGACGATCAGGTAGCTGCCTTCCGTGGGGATCGAGTAGAAGTAGCCCACGAAGGGGGGGTTGCACAGGTAGTACAGGAGCACGATCAGCATGCCGGAGACGGCGGCCAGCCGGGTGAAGCAGCCGAGCATCAGGCCGAGCCCGATCAGGGTGAGGCCCCACATGTTCAGCGGGTTGACGATGTCGAGCGCGCCCGGGTTGGCCGCGAGGCCGTGGAACAGGTCGGCGAGCGGGCCGCGCGCCTGCTTGAGGAAGCCCGCGGCCGACCAGTTGCCCGAGGTCAGCTTGGCGAGGCCCTCGTAGAGGAAGTGCCAGCCGACCAGAACGCGCAGGACGACGATCGCGAGGGTCTGCGTCCGGGTGAGGTTGGAGTTTTCCATGGTCAGATCCGGAACTCCTCCGGCCGGAACGCCAGCCGCTGCTTGGCCTCGATCGCCTCGTTGACCTTGAGCACGGTCACCGCCGTCTCGTAGCCGATCTCGGCGGGGCAGTTGAGCTTTGCCGTGCCGCGCACGGAGTCGAAGAAGTTCTGCAGGTGGGGCTGGTGGTAGGGGTCGCGCAGGACGATCGGCACGCGGTGCTGGTCGGGCGAGACGGACTCGCGCACGTCGAGCACCGCGCCCTCCGGCGCCTCCTTCTTCTCCTGCAGCTTCGGCGCCGTGACGTAGCCCTTCTGGACCCACTCGTCCCAGGCCGGGGCGTTCGGGTCGCGGTAGAGCAGGCCCGGGTTGTTGGCCTCGGACTCCGAGATCACGAGCGTGCCCTGGTCGCCCATGAAGTTCTCGAAGTAGCCCTGGCTGCCGTTGGTCGTCTGGGTCTGGTAGTAGGCGCGCGCCGTGCCGGCCGGCGTCGCGTACTCGTAGATGGCCATCGCGGTGTCGTACCACTCGTGGGTCGCCGGGTCGTGGTAGTCGTTGCCGCCGCTCGCCATGACGTACGAGGGGTTCGCGCCGAGGAACCAGTTGAAGATGTCGATCTGGTGCGAGCCGAGGTCGACGATCGGGCCGCCGCCGAGGCCCTTGAACCAGCGCCAGTTGCGGAACTGCTCCATCGACTTGAAGCCGTACTGCTTCAGCCGGTCCGCCGGGATCGGGTAGCGCTCGGGCCAGCCGAGGTCGGGCGAGACCGCGCGGTTCCACTGGCCGTTGACGGTGACGATCCGCCCGAGGAGCTTCGCCTCCTGGATCAGCTTGGCGTAGGCGTGCTGGTAGCGCGGGTGGCTGCGGCGCTGGTGCCCGATCTGCAGCAGCTTCCCGGTCTCGCGGGCGGCCAGCACCATGCTGCGCGCGCCCTCGAGCGTGTTCGACATCTCCTTCTCGCAGTAGACGTGCTTGCCCGCCTTCAGGCAGTCGATGGTGTGCGTGGCGTGCCAGAAGTCGGGGGTCGCGATGATCACCGCGTCGAGGTTCTTCTCCTTGTCGAGCATCTCGCGGTGGTCTTCGTAGCCGTTGACCTCGAACTTGAACTTCCTCAGCGTGTTGACCACCCGCTTCTGGTTGTAGTCCTTCCAGATGTCGCAGACGGCCCGGAAACGCAGGCCGGGGATGCGCAGCATGGCGTCGGTCAGCACCTGGCCCTGGGCCCCCGCGCCGATCAGGGCGACGTTGATCTCGGCCAGGTTCGCGGGCGCGACAGGCTTCGCCGCGTCCGCGGCGGCCTTCTGCACCCGCTCGTACTCCTGCTTCCGGCTCCAGGCGTAGCCGAACAGGCCCAGCGCCGGCACGGTCGACAGGCCGCGCAGCACGTCGCGCCGGTCGAGGCCCTTCCCGCCGGGCTTGTTCTCCCCGGGCTTGCCGGCGGTGCCGTCCCGGCCCTTCTCGTCATCCCCAGCCATCGTTCGTCTCCTACTTCGCCGGGCGGCCGAAGACCTCGACCTCGACGTAGTGATTCAGCTCGTTGGCGTTGTTGCCCTTGCTGTACAGCCGCACGTAGCGCGCGCGGACCCCCTTGGCGTCGATCAGCTTGCCCTCGGAGGTCTCGACGAAGTTCATGTCCTTGCCGGCGCCGAGGCCCGAGGTGTTGTCGTGGTCGTTGTTGAACACCGTGCGCACGTTCTGCTTGAAGGCGGCGTCGTCGGCGACCTGGACCACGACGTCGAAGTAGACGCGCGCCGTCTTGTGGAAGTGCCAGAAGAGCACGGCGTAGATCTCGTGCACCGCGCCGAGGTCGACCTGGACCCACTGGACGCCCGGGCCGAGCTCGACGAAGCTGCCCTCGGCGCCCTTCTTGTCGCCGTCGGTGACCTGCTCGATCTCGCCGATCACCGGCTCGGAATCGCTGCTCGTGACCTTCTTGCCTTTCGCGACGTTCGTCACGCCGGCGGGGGCGAGGAAGGGGTCGCGGGGACGGCCGAGGGGCTTCTGCAGGTTGGGCACCGTCAGGTTCTGCGGCGTGCCCTCGAACATGGGCTTCGGCAGCTGGATCGCGATCGGGACGAGCTTGCCGGCCGGGGCCTTCGCGGGCGCCTGGGCCTGGAGCGTGCCGGAGGAGACGACCAGGGCGCACAGCGCGGCCGCCGCGACGGCGGCGATGCGCGAGGAGCTCCCGGCGGTGGCGGGGTTCAGGTTCTGCGTTCTCATGCGGCGATTATCTCCTTTTGGCTCCCGACGGCCAGAGCCACGTGATCTAGACGGCGCTTCTTTCCGGTCAGGCCCGAACGGCCGGGCCCGCCAGGTGGACGACGCTCTCCCCTGCCAGCCAGGACTCGAGGTCCGGGAACCCGCGGCAGAGATCGGCGGCGCGCTCGGCCGGGAGAATCATAAACGCGGTGGACAGCGCCTCGGCCACCGCCCCAGCCCGCGCACCGCCGTCTCCCGAGCGGCCCAGGGCGACCCAGGCGGCGCGGCCCTGCACCGCGCGGCCCGTGTGCGGATCGCGGACGTGGTCGCCCTTCAGCGTCCCCGAGGCGCTGAAGGCCCGCTGACGGGCCGAGACGCGGGCCAGGATCCGCGGCTCGCCCGGACCGGGCAGGCTGAGGGTGAGCGGCCACCCTTCCTCCCCTGGCGGCGCCTCGAGCGCGAGCACGGAGCTGAAGCCGCCGTGCAGCAGGGCGCTCGCGATCCCCCACTCGTCGAGCAGCTCGGCCATCCGGTCGACCGCGTGGCCCTTGCCGATCCCGCCGAGGTCGAGGCGGGCGCCGGCCTCGCGGGCCACCACGACGCACTCGTCCTCGACGAGGTCCAGGCGCTCGAGCCCCGAGCCGAGCGAGACGTCGAAGGCCCCGCCGGTCGCAACGTGCATGCGGAAGGCGGTGTCCAGGCACTCCAGGGTGGACGGGCTCACCCGGGTGCGCTCCCCGGCGGCCAGGCCGTTGATGCGCGAGACGTCGCTGTTGGCCACGAACCGGCTCAGCTCCTGCTCGAGGCGGTCGACGAGGTCGAAAGCGGCGCGGGCGGCCTGGCCGGCGTAGCGGGCGTCCTCGTGGTGGCAGTGCACCTCGAACACCGTGGCCATGGCCTCGTGGGAGAAGCGGTGGGCGCGGCCGCTCATCGCGAGGCCGCCTCGAGCCGCTGCATGTCCTCCGAAAGGCTCCTGGCCACGTAGGCCCGCAGCTCGACGCGCGGACGCAGTTCCAGCGGGCGCTCGAAGAGGCTGACGTACAGCTCCCGCTCGCCGGGGGGCGGCAGGTCGTAGAGCCTGCGGACGAGCGCCGCTTCCATGTCCGGCGTCGCGACGACGACTGGCGCCACCGGCGCCTCGTCGGAAACGGCGTTCCACCACTGCACGCCGGTCAGGCCCCGCAGGTACCAGGGCAGCGGCCACAGGTTCTCGCGGCTGACGATCTGGACCGGCATCGACGCGCCGTCCGGGTGGGCACGCGCCGCCGCCCGGATGCGCCCCGCGATCTCGAACACGTCGCTGCCGGTGTGCGCGTAGACGTAGGGATTGCGGGGGTCCGAGGCGAAGAGGAAGCTGCCGGCGACGGCCTGCCAGCCCAGGTGCGCGCCGCCGGCCACGAGCAGCGCTGCCAGGAGCGCCTTCCCCGCGAGGCCCGGCGCGGCACGCCACAGGACGACGGCCCCCGCGCCCGCGAGCAGGATCATCCCGTGCAGGAACCCGAGCAGGCACCAGGGCGTCTTGTAGGGGATCGCCGAGTAGAGGACGAGCATCAGGAGCGCGTAGAAGCCGAGCAGCCGCAGCCAGCGCTGGTCCGCTCCGGGCACTCCCTTCCCGACCCAGCCGGCCAGGCCGCCGACGACGGCCAGGGACAGGATGAGGCCCTCGCTCCACACCGGGGTCCCCTGCGACGGGAAGTGGACGAGGAGCCGCAGGTAGTAGTCCCACGGGTGGAAGTGCGCCGAAGCCGCGGCCGCGCGACCGGCGTAGTTCGCGTAGGCCCGCAGCGCGTCGGCAACGCCCGCGGGGTGGCGCAGGAAAGAGGAGAAGAGCACGGCCGCCACGGCGAGGGCGGCGACGAGCGCCAGGCGCACGTGCCGGCCCCGCACCACGCTCGCGATCGTCCCTGCCTCCGCCCCGCGCCGGCGATCGGCGAGCTCCGTCAGCGCGACCGCCAGCAGCAGGGAGCCCAGGGCCAGGAGCGCGGTCTCCTTGGTCGCGAGCATCAGGCCCGCGCAGACGCCCGTCAGCAGCGCCGCCACGGGACCCGGACTGCGCAGATAGGAGCAGGTCCCGACCAGCGTGAGGAAGGAGAAGAAGGCGAGCGGCATCTCGTGGATGAAGTACCGGCTGTAGAACACCATGGCCGGGGAGATCGCCGCCAGGAGGCCCGCCAGCGCGGCGGCGGGCGCCCCCAGGAGCGGCCGCGCGCCGAGGTGGGCCGCCACGAGGAGAACGCCGAGCACGGCCGGGACCGAGCGCAGCGTGACCTCGTCGATCTCGACGTAGCTCCTCGCGCCCTGCAGCCGGGCCGCCAGGAGCCCCAGGTAGTACAGCGTCGGCCCGTGGTACTCGGCGGGGTCGTAGGCGTAGCCCCCGCCCTCGAGCAGGGTCCCGAGCTTGTCGGCGTGGATCGCCTCGTCGGCGTGCATCGGGCGAGCGGCGAGCGCGGGGAACCGCAGGGCCGACGCCAGGAGGACGAGGGCGAGGAACACCGCCGACGAGCGCCAGGCCATCAGCGCGCGGTCCGGCACTGGGGACCGCGGCGAGGCGTGCCGGATCGTGTTCGGAGGCCCATCCAGGCGGCAGTGTATAGCAGCCCGGCGTGCGCGTCCCCGAGAGCGCGACCGCGCTCAGCGCGGGCGAAACGGCGTGACCGAGGCCGGCGGCGGCCGGCGGCGTCTCTCCATCACCTCGAGCAGCGTCTCGAGCAGCACGGCCTGGCGGATCGGCTTGGCCAGCCTCGCCGCGAAGCGGCCCTCGAAGCCATCCGCCGCTCCCGCGTGCTGCGGGATCGAGGTGAGCAGCACCAGCGGCAGCCCGGCGAGGCGGGCGTCGGACGTGATCTCGCGCGCCAGGGCCGCGCCGTCCATCTCCGGCATCTGAAAGTCGACGAGGGCCAGCTCGAATGCGCTCCCGCTGCCCGCGCCGGCCCTCAGCTTGTCCAGCGCCTCCCAGGCGTCGACGGCTTCGTCGGACTCGCAGCGCCAGGCCGCCAGCATCTCGCGCAGCACCAGCCGATTCGTGGCGTTGTCGTCGATCACCAGCACACGCAGGCCCGCGAGAGCCGACGGGTCCGCCGGCGGCCTCGGCCGGTCCTCGGCCACGGGCGGCAGCTCCACGGAGAAGGAGAACGTGCTGCCCTCGCCCTCCCGGCTCTCCACGCGGATCGTGCCCTGCATCAGCGCGACCAGCTCGCGGGCGATCGCGAGCCCGAGTCCCACGCCGCCGTGCCGGCGCGTCGTCGAGCCGTCCACCTGCTGGAACGGCTCGAAGATGCGGGCCTGCTGGTCGGCGCCGATCCCGCTGCCCGTGTCGCTGATGGAGAACGAGACGAAGGACGGCGCTCCCGGCAGCGTGCCCACCGCCACCACGACGCTGCCGGCGTCGGTGAACTTGACCGCGTTCCCGCCCAGGTTGAGCAGCACCTGGCGCAAGCGCTGCGGGTCTCCGACCACGCGCTGCGGCAGCGCCTCGTCGAGCCGCACCGACAGCTCGAGCCCCTTCGCCAACGCCGCGGGCATCAGCAGGTCGACCGCGCCATACACGCAGTCGCGCAGGTCGAAGGCCAGGCGCGCGAGCTCGAATCGGCCGGCGTCCATCCTCGAGTAGTCCAGGATGTCCCCGAGCATCGCCAGCAGCGACTCGCCCGAGCGGCGGGCGGTCTGCACGTACTCTCGCTGCTTCTCGCTCAGCGACGTGCCGGCCAGCAGGTCCGTCATGCCGATCACGCCGTTCAGCGGCGTCCGCACCTCGTGGCTCACGACGGCGAGGAACTGCGCCTTTGCCGCGGCCGCGGCCTCGGCCGACTCACGGGCGCGGGCGCCCGTCCGCCGGGCCGGCTCGAGCACCCGCTCCGCGAACACCCGCTCGCCTTCCTGGAACAGGAGGCCGGCGGGCTGCCCGACCACCTCGCCGGGAGACAGCGCGGTGCGCGCCAGCAGCGCCGGGTTCGCGCGGTCGACGCGGTCGGAAGCGTCGACCACGAAGAGCCCGTCGCTCATGCCGGCGATCATCGAGTCGACGTATTCCTTGTCGACGAGCTGGCCGCGCTGGCGCGCCAGCTCCTGCACCATCTGGTCGAAGCTGCGCGCCAGCGAGCCGATCTCGTCACCCGAGCGGGGCAGCAGGCGGACCGACAGGTCGCCGCCGGCGACGCGGCGGGCGGCGGCTTCCAGCTCGCGAACCGCCCGAGTCAGCGCCCCGGACAAGAGCAGGGAGAGCAGGATCGCCACCGCGGCGACCGCGCCGCCGACACCCAGCACCGCGCCGCGCAGCCGACCGACCGGCGCGAAGGCCACGCCCGTCGTCTCGATCACGAGCATGGACCAGCCGCTCGGGCCGACGGAGTGGGCGTAGCCGACGAGCAGGGACTCGCCGGCGATCGGCTCGACCAGGTAGCCCTGACCGCCGGCCAGGGCCAGCGCCGCCGCGCGTGAGCCATCGAGGCCGGCGCCGAGCCAGCGCGCACGCTCGGCGGGCGCGCTCACGACGAGGCCGTCGCGGCGCAGCAGCACCACCTGGGGCCGGACCGGGCCGCCGGGCTCCGCGCGTCTGAGGCGGTCGAACACGCTGCCCAGGTCCCACACCACCTCGAGCGTGCCCAGCACCTGCGCCTCGTCGAAGTGCGCGCGAATCGGAAAGGAGCAGACGAGCGCCGCGGCAGCGCCGAGCGTGTCGTCCCTGCACGCCGGCTCTGCTCTCGCCGCGCCGCTCGCGCTCAGCGTGCTGCCCAGCCACTGGCGGTGGCTGGCCGCGATCACGCGCCCGGCCGGGTCGGCCACGACGGCCCGCCGCAGATACACCTGCTCCCGCGCGCGCGCGACCAGGAAGGACGAGATCCGTCCGTCCAGGTCGTCGGTGATGACATCCTGCATCCGGTCGAGGGTCGTCCACGCCTCCGCGCCGCGGTACAGCCCGAGGACTTCGCGATCGAGCGAGTTCAAGCCACGCGTCGCGCCCATCTCGAACAGCCGGCCCAGGCTCGTCTCGAGCATCGAGCGCCCGTTCGCGTACGCGAGCAGGCCCAGCACCAGGATCGAGCCGAGGGGCAGGGCCAGGAAGGGAACGAGCAGCTTCAGTCGCAGGCGCATCGGGTCGTCGCCGCCTACTGGGAGCGCAGCAGGTAGCCCGGCTCGCCGGGCCGCTTGCCCTCGATGCGCAGCACCCGGACGCCGGCGTCGACCGTCGCGGCGTCCACGATGGCCAGGGCGTTCGGCGCTCGCTCGACGATGCGCCGAGCGGCCGTCCCCTGGACCACGCGTGGGAACGCCGTGATCTCGCCGGCGTAGAGCTTGCCGAGGTAGACGCGGTGGAGCTGGTCCTCGTTCACCCCGAGCGCGCGGCGCAGCAGGAGTTCCTTCTCCGCGGTGCCGCTCTCGGGCAGCAGCAGGTAGATCCGGCCGCTGCCCCGCCAGTGCTGGCGTTCGACCAGGAGGATCTCGCGCAGCTCGCTGACCGACAACTCCTTGACCGGGTTGCGGGGGTGGACGATCACGGCCAGCTCGCCACCGGCCGCGAGCGACGGCAGCGATACCAGCGTCAGCACGATCAGCAGCGGCGGCAGCAGGCGGGTGCGCATCGTCAGAAGGTGAACGCCGCCTGGATCGCAGCGGCGCTGGCAGCCCCCGCCCGCGGCGAGCGCGAACGGCTGACCTCGGCCTTGAGCGCGAGACGCTTCCACGGGTCGAGGCGCAGCCCGAGCGTGTGCTTCGTCAGATCCGTCGTCTCGGCGAGGTAGGGATCGCCTTCGCCAGCGTCTATCCAGTCGAAGCGGTAGTAGGGCTTGACGCCGCCGATCGCCCATGCGGCCTGCGCATAGAGCCCCCGGCTGCGCCAGGCCGCTCCGGCCTTCTCGGCGTGGCGCACGTCGAAACCCTCCGCGAGCAGCTCGAACCGCGGGCCCGGGTAGGCGAGGAACACGCCGAGGATCCGCTCGTCGAGCGGCGCCTCCCTGCGAGCCGTCGCCCTGTCGGGAGGGATGGTGTCGAGGACGACCGTGCCTCCCAGCTGGAGGTTGGGCACGGCGCGTGGCTTCAGGGCGAGCCAGCCGCTGACGGCCTTCGTGCCGTTCGGGTCCTGCAGGGTGACGACGCCCGACGAACGCGGGGCGCGCCCGTTCGCCAGGCTCGCGCTGTACTCGATCCGGGCCTGACGGAGCGAGACCGTCCCGGACACGCGCAGGCCGACCTCGTGCACGGGCAGCAGCCCTCCCGCTTCGTCCTCCCAGCGGTAGACCTCGGGACGGAACGCCGTCGTCTGCAGCCAGGACCCGTGGTGATAGGTCTGGTTCCAGAAGCCGAGAACGGTGTGCATGCGACCGGCCGTGACGCTGAACGCGTCGGACGGGGCGAAGCGGAGCTGGAAACGCTCCACCTCCGCGAGCTGGCCCTCCTCCTCGCGAGGAGCCTCGAGCACGACCTCGGCCAGGACGCCCAGACCCGGCGCCAGTTCGGACACCACGAACGCGTCGAGTTGGCCGAGGGTGAAGGTGTTCGGGTCCTCGTGTCGGCGGGACAGCCAGTCGATGTTGCCGAATACCCGGACCAGGACGCGCTGAGCCTCTTCCGGCTCGTCCGCAGTCGACGCCGACGGGGTGGCCGCCGTCTGGGCGCCGGCAGGCAGGGACGCGCCGAAGAGCCCGGCCGACAGCGTGGCCATCCGTGCCATCCGCGCGGCGAGGCGTGACAGCCTGATCATGAGTGGGTCTACCCTAGAGTCGCGCCCGCAGCGTGTCAACACTCGAATCCGCGGAAGCCGCGCCCCGCCCGCCTGCGCCAGTGTCTGCGCCATTGACAGCGACCGCTCCCCGCCGCTAGAATCGCGCCAACTTCCCTTCGGAAATCGAGGACCCAATCCTCCCCGCAGCGCCGGATCGTCGCCCTGCGATCGACTTCCGCCGGCACCACGTGGCCCGCGCCCCCCTGTTCCGGGGGCTGGGCGACGAGGCCCGCGACCAGCTCGTCGCCCTGGCGCGGGACCAGCGCGTCGCGCGGCGCGAGGCCTTCTTCGAGCAGGGAGATCCTGCACACGACGTCCTCCTGCTCTGTTCCGGCCGGCTGAAGCTGACCCAGTACGAACGCGACGGCGAGCAGGTGATCCTGCGGCTGACGGGGCCGGGCGAGGTGTTCGGAGCGATCGACGTTGAGCCCGGTGGCACCTACGCCAGCGGCGCCACGGCTCTCGAGCCGAGCTACGCCCTGGTCTGGGACCGCGGCACGCTCGACGCGCTCGCCGAGCGGCACGGCGCGCTGACCAAGAACGCGCTGCGCATCCTGGCCGAGCGCATGCGCGGCCTCGAGCAGCGCTGCCGCGAGCTCACCACGCTGCGGGTGGCCTGCCGCGTCGCACGCACCCTGCTGCGCCTCGTGGGCCAGGTGGGCCAGGCCTCCGAGGACGGAACACTGGTCGGGCTCACGCGCGAGGAGCTGGCCCAGCTGACAGGCACGACGCTCTTCAGCGTCAGCCGGCTGCTCGGCGAGTGGGAGTCCCTGGGGCTGGTGCGGCCGCGCCGGGAGGCGGTCGTCGTCCTCGACTTGCGGGGCCTCGCTGCATTCGCCGACGGCGACGCGCGCCGCCACGTCGCCGTCCCCGACCGCTGAGCTCGGGTCGGTCTCTCGAAAAACCGAGCGCGTCTTTGCGCTCGCTCAAGGACGCGCCCAGCGCCGCTGTGTAGTCTCCCTCAAAGGCCGCTCGCTGGCGGCCCGCTTTCATCCGAAGCCACTGAACTCATCCCGGACGGGGCCGCGGGCCCCGCCAGGGCGGTCGCGGATCCCGACTCCCTCCCCGGGACCCGCGAATCCAGGTTTGTCGTGTCGCTGTCGGTCCGGACGGCCCAGCGCCAGAGCGCTCGGCCCCCGGGCAACGCCGTGGGTGCGCGCGGAGCGGCCCTCGAGGCCGCGGCCGTGGAGGAGGGAGCATGATGGAGAGCGAGAAGCGCCTGGCGCTGCGAGCGGGGCTGGCGCTGACAGTCCTCGCACTGGCGGGCGCGGCGGGCGCGCAGCAGAGCAGCATCCGCCTGCAGTGCCCCAACGACACGAACGGCGACGGGCGTGTCAACGCAGCCGACGGCGCAGCAAGGCCCAACGTCGTGTGCAAGCACCTGGCGGCCGGCGACGGCTTCGTCCGCATGGGCGACGACAAGACCCTCTACACCTTCGGCTTCAGCGAGATTCCGCTGAACGTCGGCGACCCCAACGAGGTGATGTCCCGCGGCACGCTCGGAGCGAACTTCCCCGCCCCGACGATCACCGTGAAGGCGGGCGACGAGCTCTACCTCACGCTCACGAACGTCGGCATGACGATGCGGCCCGACCTCTTCGACCCGCACTCCGTCCACTTCCACGGCTTCCCGCAGGCAGCCGCCGTGTTCGACGGCGTGCCGGAGAGCTCGACCACCATCAACATGGGCGCGAGCTTCAGCTACTACTACAAGGTCAACGACCCTGGCACGTACATGTACCACTGCCACGTCGAGGCGACCGAGCACATGCAGATGGGCATGCTGGGGAACCTTTACGTGCGCGCTCGGCAGGACGGGTGCGGCCTGCCGGGCGGCTCGCCCTGCCCGGACGGGATCGCACCGGGACACTACGCCTACGACGACGACGCGGGCACCACGCGCTTCGACGTCGAGTATCCCGTCCAGATGGCCTCGTTCGACTCGACCTTCCACGACCTGCACTTCAACGTGCAGCCGTTGCCCTTCGCGGACATGAAGGACGACTACTTCGTCCTCAACGGGCGCGGCTATCCCCACACCCTCCGCGCGGCCGGCGCCCAGCCACCCCCCTCCCTGGACCCCAACGGCGAGGCCTTCGACCAGCCCGCCAAGCGCTCGCAGTTCGTCAGCTCGCGCATCGCAGCGACGAAGGGACAGAAGGTGCTGCTGCGCCTCTCCAACCTCAGCGTCACCGACTACGGCACGCTCGCGACGATCGGCATCCCCATGCAGGTGATCGCTCGCGACGCCCGACTGCTGCGCGGCGGCGACGGATCGTTCCAGTACTACAAGACCAACTCCGTCACGCTCGGCGGCGGCGAGTCCGCCGACGTGATCCTCGACACCGCGGCCGTCCCGGCCGGCACCTACTTCCTCTACACCAGCAACCTGCACCGCCTGGCCAACGGCGCCGAGAACTTCGGCGGCCCGCTGACCCACATCGTCGTCACCAACTAGGAGGAGCCATGCGCGCCACTTACCTGCTGAAGACGAACGTGTGGCGGCTCGCCCTGCTCGGGGCTGCGCTGCTGGCGGGTGCCACCACGGCACGAGCTGGCATCGACGGGATCACGGGCCCGACCTTCCAGCTGACGGCTGGCGTCGGCTACGTCTCGACGCCGGACGGGGCCTCGATCTACTCCTGGGGCTACGGCTCGGGCGGGAACATGCAGTTCCCGGGTCCGACCCTGATCGTGAACGAGGGCGCGGACGTCACGGTCACCCTCACCAACCAGCTGCCGCCCGCTGCCGGCAACGTCTCGATAGTCTTTCAGGGGCACGACGCGCTCGCGAGCGACGGCGTCTCGGGCCTGCTGACGCGCGAGGCGCCTCCCGGCGGCAGCGTCACCTACAGGTTCCGGGCCGCGAAGCCCGGCACGTACCTCTACGGCAGCGGCACGCGGCCGGACCTGCAGGTCGAGATGGGCCTCGCCGGCGCGCTGATCGTCCGACCGTCGGACCCGCAGTGCGCCTACGACAACCCGGGCACGTGTTTCGACCGCGAGAACCTGTACGTGCTGAGCGAGATGGACCTCGACATCCACCGGGCGGTCGAGCTGCAGGTGGGCGGCGGCGGCCCGATCGCCGTGCCCACCAGCCCCTACGACCCCGAGTACTGGTTCATCAACGGCCGCTGCGCCCCGGACACGATGGCCGAGTCCGGCGCCCAGCTGCTGGCGCACCAGCCCTACAACGCGCTGACGAAGATGTACCCGGGCGAGCGGCTGCTGCTGCGGATCGTCGGGGCGGGCCGCCAGATGCACCCGTTCCACACCCATGGCAACCACACGCGACTGCTCGCGCGCGACGGGCAGCTCATGGCGAGCGCCGACGAGAAGCTGATGGGGCCGCTGCTGTTCACGATCAGCTCGATTCCCGGTGGCACGGCGGACGCGATCTTCGAGTGGACCGGCAAGGACCTGGGCTGGGACATCTACGGCTCGCCGCACGTGCTCGGCCCCGACACCTGCAACGCGGGGCCCGATGGCCACGACACCACGACGCACGAGTGGTGCGCCGACCACGGCAAGAGGATCCCGGTGCAGCTCCCGGAGCTGCAGCAGATGACCTTCGGCGGCTTCTGGAGCGGCAGCCCCTACCTCGGTGTCCTCGGCAGCCTGCCGCCGGGCGAAGGAGGCCTCAACCCCAACGCCGGCTACACCTACATGTGGCACTCGCACTCCGAGCGGGAGATCGTCAACAACGACATCTTCCCCGGCGGAATGATGACCATGCTCGTGATCGAGGCCCGCCCATGAGCGGCCCGGCAAGGGAGCGGAGCACGACCATGCACAAGACCCTGCGACGGAAACTGCGCACCTTCGCCGTCCTGCTCACCGCCTCGCTCGCTACCGGCGCCGCCTCCGCCGCGACGGTGTCGGTGAACCTCCGGGCGACCCGGACCAGCAAGCCGCTCCCGGGCGGCGTGACCGTCCCGGTCTGGGCCTACGCCTCGTGCAACGCCAACTTCACCAACTGCGGTGCGGCCACGGTGCCGGGGCCGGTGATCCGGGCGAACGTCGGCGACACGCTCTCCATCAGGGTCCGCAACGCGCTCGGCCCGCAGACGCGGACCTCGCTGGTGATCCCTGGCCAGCCGGGCAACGGCACGCCCGTCATGGCTGCGGGGCGGGTCCGCTCGTTCACCACCGAGACGCCCAACAACGGCACCGTCACCTACACCTGGACGCCGGTCAAACCAGGCACTTATCTGTACCAGAGTGGCACACGGCCTTCGATCCAGGTCCCGATGGGCCTGTACGGGGGCCTCGTGGTCAGCAGCCCCGCCGCCTACCCCGGCGGCCCCCCCTACAATCCCGGCGCCGACCCGCTGCTGCTCTTCAGCGAGATCGACAAGGTGCAGAACGATCGGGTGGACGCGGCAGCCGACGAGGCCGCCTACCCGCCCACGATCGACTACGATCCCAAGTACTTCCTCCTCAACGGCACGGCGTTCGATCCCGCGCAGCCCGGCGCGAGCACGATTGCGGGCCTGTCGACCGGCAGCACCCTGATCCGGCTCGCCAACGCAGGGCTGCGCACGCACGTCGCCACGATCGTGGGCCTCGACCTCGAGGTCCGAGCCGAGGACGGCAACCTCTACCCGACGCCGCGGCTGCTGAGCGCGGTCTCCCTCCCCGCCGGCAAGACGCACGACGCCCTCGCGACGCTCTCCAACGACCGCACCTACGCGCTGTACGACCGCATGCTCGACCTGACCAATGCCGACGCCCCGGACGGTGGGATGCTCGCCTACCTCAAGGTCGGCTCCGGCTCGCCGGTGATCGGCGGCGGCGGCGCGGCCGCCAACGACGCCTACACGGTGCTCGAGGACTCGACCCTGACGCGCCCCGCCCCCGGCGTGCTCGCCAACGACGGCGGCCTCGGGAACGCCAGCCTCGTCACCTCGCCCGGCCACGGCAGCCTGAGCCTGAACGCGGACGGCTCCTTCGCCTACACGCCCACCGCGGACTTCGCCGGCTCGGACGTCTTCGTCTACTCCGCCGCCGGCGGCGGCGCCACGAGCACGGCCACCGTCCGCCTCACGGTCACTCCCGCGAACGACCCGCCCGTCGCGCGTGAGGACTCCTTCTCGAACACCTTCGGCGCGGCCCTGACGGTCCCGGCGCCCGGCGTGCTCGCCAACGACGGCGACCCGGAGGGCGACGCGGTGACCGCGGTCCTGGCCACCCCGGTCCCGGGCCTGGCACTCGACGCGAACGGCTCGCTCTCCTTCAGCGGCGGGCCCGGCACGACCACGTTCCAGTACCAGGCGAAGGACCCGAGCGGGGCGCTGAGCGAGCCCGTGACCGTCACCCTGGACCTCAAGCCGGTGCGAGGCCTGGTGCTGAACGTCGTCGGCGTCGAACCGGGCGGCGGCAAGACGGCCGTCACGGAGTACCGCTGGCTGGTGGAGGAAGACGCGAACTTCCACCCCGACCCGGCGCACCCCGAGTTGCCGAGCCTCGGCACCAGCTTCCACCGCAGCCACATGCCGGTCGTGGCCCAGGGCTGCCAGGGCGCCGGCTGCGGGCAGTCGATCTCCGAGCTCGCGCTCGACCCGGCGCGCCACTACTACGTCTCGGTCCTGCCCCGCAGCGCGGGCAGCGGCACGGGCTTCACGAACGGCGCCGCCCCGATCCCTCCGGGCGCGGCGCGCGCCGACGTCTACGTCAACCGCCTGCCGCTCCCGCCGGCGCAGATGAGCATCCTCGTGTTCGAGGACAGCTCGCCGACGAACGGCGCGCCCGACGGCAACGAGCAGGGCCTGGGCGGATTCGAGATCGTGATCGACGACGGTGGCGGCCGCTACGGCATGAACGGCGGCCGCATGCTCGTCGACAAGGACGGCAACCTGCTGACGAACGCGAAGGCCGGCAGCCCGGGCTGCCCCGCCTCGGCCGGCAGTCGCCCCGGGGTCATCCTCACCTGCCCCGACGGCACGGCGATCGTGCGCAACCTGCCTCCGGCGAAGTACGGCGTCTCAGCCGTGCCACCGGTCGGTTCCCGCTGGGTCCAGACGACGACGATCGAGGGCACCAAGGCCAACGACGCCTGGGTGAAGCCCAACGAGCCGACCTACTTCCAGGAGTTCGGGCCCCCGGGGTACCACGTCTTCCAGGGCTTCGTGAACCCGGACCGGCTGGTCAAACCGGCCGGTGGAGGCAACACCGTGAGGGGCACGGTGACGAACCTGCGAATCTCCCGCCCTCCGGACCAGACCCTGCACGACGCCGGGACGAACGACGCCCTGAAGCACACGACCGCCTGGGTCGGCCTCAACAGCGCCAACGGCAGCGGGCCGAACATCGCGGCGGTGAAGGCGGACGGTGAAGGCGGCTTCTCGATCAGCGGCGTTCCAGACGGCACGTATCAGCTGGTCGTCTGGGACGACTACCTCGACCAGATCATCGCGTTCCGCACCGTCACCGTGAGGGACGGCGGGGGCGGCGACCTCGGCAACGTGCCGGTGTTCCAGTGGTTCTCCAGGCTCGAGCACAACGTCTTCCTGGACAAGAACGAGGACGGCAAGCGCGACGACGACGAGCCGGGCCTGATCGAGCAGGCCATCAACCTGCGCTTCCGGGACGGCTCGATCTACCAGACCTACCCGACGGACCACACGGGCTTCGTGCCGTTCGACCAGGTCTTCCCGTTCTTCAACTGGCTGGTGGCCGAGGTCGACTACACGCGGCTCAAGCCCACCGGCGTCACCGTCACGGTCGACGCGGGCGGAGCGGCGGCCGATCACCTGCTGAACCCGCAGGACCAGACGACGGGCATCTGCCCGCCGGGCAACACCTGCACCACCCAGACGCGCACGGAGAAGGGCCCCCAGCTGCTGCAGGCCGTCCAGGGATTCATCGGCCAGACCAGCCTGCTCGACTGGGGCAAGGCCCCCTACAAGCCGGGCGAGAACGGAGGCATCTCGGGGATCGTCTACTACGCCTCGACGCGGGCGGAGAACAACCCGCGCCTCGCCGCCGCGGACAACTGGGAGCCCGGGATCCCGAGCGTCAAGGTGCGCCTGTACCGCGAGGTCGAGGCGAACGGGGGCGGCAAGAAGCTCGCGCTCGTGAATGAGGTCGAGACCGACAGCTGGGACAAGACGCCGCCGACCGGCTGCCCCGGCGCCGACCCCGGCGACGCGGCCATGCTCGGTCCCGGCCAGCTGACCAAGTGCTACGACGGCATGCGCAACTGGAACCAGATCCGGCCGGGCGTCTTCGACGGCGGCTACATGTTCAGCGACATCCCGCCCGGCAAGTACGTGGTCGAGGTCGTGCCCCCCACGGGCTACGAGCTGGTCAAGGAGGAAGACAAGAACGTCGACTTCGGCGACGCCTACGCGCTCGCCCCCGCCGTGCTGATGCTGCCCAACCTCGCCCTGGCCCGTGGCCTGCCGGACCAGGCGATCGTGCAGGAGGCGATGGCGTCGGCCGAGCCGGAGCCCGGCCTCGCCCAGGGCGCCTGTGTCGGCGAGCTGCGCACGGTGCCGCAGTACCTCTCGCTGTTCGAGGACCAGCAGGTCGAGGCCCCGTACGCGGGGGCCAGCCGACCGCTGTGCGACCGCAAGGAGGTCTTGCTGTCCGACCAGGCGCAGGCGGGGGCGAACTTCTTCCTGTTCACCTCGACGCCCATCGCCAGTCACTTCACCGGGATGATCCTCGACGACCTGTCGCAGGAGTTCGACCCCAACTCGCCGCAGTTCGGCGAGAAGTGGGCGCCGCCGTTCGTGCCGGTCTCGGTCCGCGACTGGACCGGCCGCGAGCTCTCGCGCCTCTACGCGGACAGGTGGGGTCGCATCAACGGCCTCGTGCCGTCGACGTTCACCGCGAACGTCCCCATGCCGAGCGGCTACGCCCCGAACATGGTGATGACCTGCATGAACGACCCGGGCCCGATCCCGGCAGACCCGGCGAACCCGGCGTCGCCGAAGGTCACCGACCCGCAGTACGACCCGCGCTACAGCAACTTCTGCTACACGTTCCAGTACATGCCGGGGACGACCACCTACCTCGACACCCCGGTCCTGCCCACCTCTGCCTTCGCCGCGGGCGCCGATGCACCGGTCGACTGCGCGTTGCCCACGGGCACGCCCGCGATCCGGCAGGTCGACGGCAGCGGAACCGGACCGTTCGTCACGCCCGGGGGCACGGTCACCCTCCTGTCGATGGGCAAGGTCCAGGTGCCGAACCCGCTCTACGCGGGTCCCGGCGGGCCCACGCCGAAGACGATCGAGCGGGACTACGGCTTCGGCAACTGCACTGGAAGGGTGCTGTTCGGCAACGTCGGCCTGCCCATCAGCTCGTGGAGTGACGGCACGATCCAGGTGACGGTGCCCGCCGCGTTCAACCGGATGACGGACGACCTGACGGTCGTTCGCTGCCCCGCCGCTGGCGGCCAGGCGTCGGTCGGCGGCATCACGCTGACGGTCTCGAACCACGCGAACGACGTGCCGATTCACGTCGCGCCCGGCCAGTCCATCTCCGACGCGATCGCCGCTGCGCAGCCCGGGGCGCTGATCATCGTCGACCCCGGCACGTACGACGAGCTGGTCGTGATGGCCAAGCCCGTCCGCCTGCAGGGCTCGGGAGCCGGCGCTACCTTCATCAACGCGGTCAAGCGGCCGGCCGAGAGGCTCGCCCAGTGGCGCGAGCGCATCGACGGGCTGGTCGCATCCGGCGCCATCGACCCGCTGCCGGGCCAGACGTTCGCCGGCGGCGGCCTCGAACCGACCACCCTCGGCACCGAAGAGGGGGCGGGCATCACCGTGCTCGCACCGAACCCCACGAGCAGCGCAGACCCGCGCTGGGCGAACCGCTTCCGGCCGAGCAACAACGCGGCCAACGCGACCCGCTTCACGGCGGCCCGCATCGACGGCTTGACCGTCACCGGCGGCGACACGGGCGGCGGCATCTTCGTCAACGGCTGGGCGCACAGCCTGCAGATCACGAACAACAGGGTCTACGGCAACCAGGGCTTCCACCACGGCGGTATCCGCGTCGGTCGCCCGTTCCTCGAACTGGACCCACAGGTGCAGCCGTACGGGCTCAACAAGGACGTGCGCATCGCCAACAACGTGGTCACTCAGAACGGGGCGCTCGACGGCTCGGGTGGCGGCGGCGTCGCCCTGTGCACCGGCAGCGACGGCTACCGCCTCACCGGCAACTGGGTCTGCGGCAACTTCAGCCAGGGCCACGGCGGCGGCATCGCCCACGTCGGCCGCAGCGACGACGCTCAGATCTCGCGCAACAGGATCCTGTTCAACCAGTCCTTCGACCAGGGGCTGAACAGGCACGGCGGCGGCGTCTACGTCGGCGGCGAGCCGCCGCTCGCGGGCGCCCTCAGCGCCGGCACCGGGCGCAACCTCACGATCGACGCCAACCTGATCCAGGGCAACCAGGCCGGCGCCGGCCACGGCGGCGGCCTGAGGCTCGAGAGGGTCAACGGAGCGGACCGCACGCTCGGGTGCTTCCTCGACCCGCGCAACGCGGTCGAGAGGCGCAACCCGTGCTTCCGGGTGGAGGTGACGAACAACCTGGTCGTCAACAACGTGGCCGGCTGGTCCGGCGGCGGCATCTCCATGCTCGACGCCCTGCGCGTCCAGATCGTGAACAACACCGTCGCCAGGAACGACTCGACCGCCACTGTCGGCAGTGTCTTCGACGTGCCGGGGGACCCGAACCGCTCGACGCGCCAGCCGGCCGGAGTCTCTTCGGAGCTGCACAGCCCGGCGCTGCTGGCCCTCGCCCCGGGCACCTACTCCGACCCGGGCCTGGTCAACAACGTCATCTGGGGCAACCGCGCGTTCAACTACGTCTCGGCCCGGCTCGAACCGGCGGTGACCAGCTGCACCGATCCCGCCACCGACTACTGGGACCTGGGCGTCGTCGGGTCGGACGCACAGCTCCACCCGCGGTACTCGATCCTCACGAGCCTCAACGGCCACGGCAACTACAGCGGCAACAACAACCTCGCCGGATCTCCCCAGTTCGCCGCGGACTACTGCAACGGCGCCCGCTCGGGCCGGCTGCTGCCCGAGGTGACCACGCTGCAGATCGCCCCCGCGCTCGACGAGGGCGGCAACTGGATCGACGTCAGGTACGGGCCCATCTCGCTGACAGGCGACTACCACATCGGCGGCGCGTCTGCGGCGCGCAGCAACGCCAACGCCGCGGCGGCGCCACCGCGCGACTTCGACGGCCAGGGCCGGCCGCTCGGGGCCGGGACGGACCGGGGCGCCGACGAGAGGCCGTAGGTGATCGTGCCCCTGCTCACCGCGGCGCTCGTCTGCGCCTCGCTCCCGGCGTCGGGGAGTTCCCCGGCGCCGGGGGCCGTTCGCTCCCCGCACCCCCGCGAAGCCACACGGATGAAGCGCCAGTGGGGCGTCGAGGTCCTCGGCGTGCGCCAGACCGCCGCCGGTTACATGCTCGAGTTCCGCTACCGCGTCCTGGACGCCGCCCGGGCGAAGCCGCTCTTCGAACGCCGCACCAAGCCCGTGCTCGTCGACGAGCAGAGCGGCCTCAGCCTGGTCGTGCCGACGCCGCCCAAGACCGGCGCCCTGCGCAACTCGAACCCGCCGCTCGCGGGCCACACGTACTGGATGTTCTTCGGCAACCCGGGCGGCTTCGTCAGGCCCGGCCGGCGCGTCAGCGTCGTGATCGGCGATTTTCGCGCCGAAGGGATCGTCGTCCAATGAAAGGCAGGCTCTCCATGTCGAAGACACTCGGCCTCGCGGCGCTGCTGCTCGCTGCCGCCGCGGCCGCTCCGGCGCAGACCGTCGACGAGATCGTGGCGAGCAACGTGGCCGCACGCGGCGGGGCGGCGGCCTGGCGCGCCGTCCAGTCGCTGAAGTGCGCCGGCTCGATGGACATCGGCAAGGGGATGCAGGTCCCCTTTCGGCTCGAACAGAAGCGGCCGCGCCGGATGCGACTCGAGTTCGACTTCGCCGGCACGACCGTCGTCCAGACCTACGACGGCGCCGGCGGCTGGACGCTCGCGCCGTACCTCGGCCACGGCGAGGCCGAACCGCTCACGCCCGACGAGCTGGCAGCCGCGGCGGGCCAGGCCGAGCTCGACGGCCCGTTGCTCGACTACGCCGCCAAGGGCCACCGCATCGAGCTGGCGGGTCGCGAGAGCCTCGACGGACGCGAGGCGTTCAAGCTCAGGCTGACGCTGAAGGGCGGCGCCCTGCGGACCCTCTACGTCGACGCGCAGACCGGGCTCGAGACGCAGGTCGAGACGACCCGGACGCTGCGTGGCCAGCCCAAGCTGCTGCGCACCCGTTTCGGCGACTACCGGACGGTCGCCGGGCTGCGCCTGCCACACCTGCTCGAGTCTCGCCTCGAGGGCGCGCCCTACAGCCACAAGCTGCTGATCACGTCGGTCGAGCTGAACGCGCCGATCGCCGAGGCGCGGTTCGGCAAGCCCGACGCGCCCGCCGCCCCGAAGGCGGCCTCGAACGGAGCCGGCCGTTGATGCGCCGACGAAGGGTCGTCACGCCCGCTGCACTCGCGCTCACGACGCTGGCGGCCGCCTTCTCCTGGGCGGTCGACGACGCTCGGGCTCCGGCCTGCCACGAGACCAGGCCCGAGCCCTCGGCGCGGGCCGCGCTGCGCGTCTCGAACGCGAGCTACGAGGTTCCCGAGGTCACGCTGCTCGACGCCTCCGGCAGGCCGGTGGCCCTGCGCGCCCTGCTCGCCTCGGAAGATCCCGTGGCGCTCAACTTCATCTTCACGACCTGCACCACGATCTGCCCCGTGATGACCGCGACGTTCGCGCAGATGCGCCGCGAGCTCGGCGAAGCCGCGGGTCGCGTGCGGCTCGTTTCGATCTCCATCGACCCCGAGCAGGATCGGCCCGAGGTCCTGCGCCGATACGCCGACCGTCACGGCGCCGCCTGGACCTTCCTGACCGGCGACGGCCCGGACGTCGAGCGCGTGCTGCGCGCCTTCGGGGCCTACGCGGGCTCGAAGATGAACCACCGCCCGCTCACGCTGCTGAAGGACCCGCGCAGCGGGCGCTGGGTCCGCATCGAGGGTCTCGCCAGCGGCGGCACACTCGCTCACGAGGTGCAGGCGCGCCTGCTCGACTGAGACGGTGACGCCAGGACCGCCGGCCACCGCCCTGCGACGCGCGGCCCGCCGCAGCGTTGCCCTCGCCGCCAGCCTCGCGCTGAGCGCCTCCGCCCCGGTCGAAGCCGCCGACATCCTGGTCGAGGTAGGCCGACGGCTCTTCCGCGAGGGCCGGACCGCCTCGGGCGAGCCGCTCAGCGCCCTCGTGTCGGGAGACGTGCCGGTCAGCGGCGCCCTGCTGAGCTGCCAGGGCTGCCACGGCCGTAGCGGGATGGGCGCCGGCGAGGGCGAGATCCGCGTGCCTCCGGTCTCGGGGCTCCTGTACGAGCCCTCACCGCAGCGCCGGCGCGCAGCCTACGACGCGACGAGCCTCGCCCGCGCGCTGCGCGAGGGCGTCGACCCGTCCGGGCGCGCGCTCGCTGCCCTGATGCCGCGCTATCGCATCGGCGACGCGGAGGTGGAGGCGCTGGACGCGTACCTGCGCGGGCTCTCGGCAACCCCGTCGCCGGGCGTGACCGGCACGACGATCCGCTTCGCCACGGTCGTCAGCGACGCCCTGCCCGAGGACGAGCGCGGCGCCCTGCTCGACGTGCTCGTCCGCTTCTTCGACGAGAGAAACAGGCAGACGCGCCTCGAGAGCCGCCGGCCGGGCCACGGTGCCCCCCCGGGGCGCTCGCGGCCGACGACCTATCGCGAGTGGACGCTGGACGTCTGGGAGTTGAGAGGCCCTGGCGACACATGGTACGCGCAACTCGAAGCGCGCTACCGTGCGCAGCCTGTGTTCGCGCTGCTCGGGGGCGCGAGCGGAGGGGCGTGGGCCCCGATCGCCCGTTTCTGCGAGCGCCACGAGGTCCCCTGCATCCTGCCCGGGACGGACCTGCCCGCCGGGGAGGAAGGCGATTTCTACTCGCTCCATTTCTCGCGCGGCCTGCTCCTGGACGCGGACCTGATCGCCGCCGACCTCGCGCGGGCCGACGTGCGCCGGGTCGTCCAGCTCTTCCCTGCCGGCGCGCCAGCGCAGCTCGCTGCCGAGCGCCTCGCCTCCACCCTGCGCCAGCGTGGCGGCGCAAGCGAGGCCTGGCCCCTCGAAGGCGACCCGGGCTCCTGGCACCTCGCGCGGCGGTTGCGCGAGGCAGCGCCGGCGGCGGTCGTGCTGTGGCTGCCCCGTCCAACCCTGGATCACGTGGGCGCCCTGCCGGGCGGCGCGCGCGTCTACGTCTCGTCGACCCTGCTCGAACGCCAACTCGAGGGCCTTCCCGTGGGGGGCTCACCGCTGCTCGCCGCGCACGGCTACGTGCTGCCCGGGGCGCCGGACCCGGCGCTGCAGCGCTTCCGGGCCTGGCGCTCGAGCCGCGGCATCGCCGCGCGCCACGAGCGGCGCCAGGCCCAGGCCTACTTTGCGTGCCTGGCGGCCAAGGAAGGGCTGATGCACGCCGACCGGTTCTTCCTCCGCGACTACTTCCTCGACTCGCTCGACCACGCCCAGGCGCTGCCGGCCTACCTGCCGCTCTACCCGCGCGCCAGCACGGGCCCGGGCCAGCGGTTTCTCGCCAAAGGCGGCTACCTGCTGCCGCTGCTGAACGGGCGCCCGGTGCCGCAGCAGGCTCGCTGGCTCGTCCCCTGACTCCTCGAAACGCACCCGCCGGCCCACGGCGCCGGCCGCGTCTTGACACGTCCTTGATGGGCGCCCCCGGTTTCTTGTCACCACCCTGACGACCCGCTCGCTAGCTTCTAGGCAGGAGGCAAGCGTGACGGATCTCGTCTTTCTCTTCCTGACGCTCGCGTTCTTCCTCCTGACCTGGCTCTACGTGCGGGCCTGCGATCGGGTCTAGGGGAGGCTCGGATGAGCGTGGAGCACGCCGTCGGCATCGTGTTGTCCGTGCTGCTGCTCGCGTACCTCGCGTACGCGCTGCTGAAGCCCGAGCGGTTCTGAGCCAGGAGGCACCTTGACTGTCCAGGGCTGGGCCCAGATCCTCGTCTTCTTCCTCGCCGTGCTCGCCGTGACGGCGCCGCTCGGCCTCTACATGTACCGCGTGCTCGAGGGCGAGAAGCACCTCCTGGCGCGCCCGCTCGGCTGGCTGGAGCGGCTCGTCTATCGCCTGGGAGGAGTCGACGGCGCGGAGCAGGCCTGGACGCGCTACGCGGGCGCGATCCTGGCCTTCAGCGCGCTCACCATGGTCGTCACCTACGCGGTCCAGCGCCTGCAGCACCTGCTTCCGTGGAACCCCCAGGGGTTGGGGCCCATCGAGCCGGACTCGGCCTTCAACACAGCGGCGAGCTTCACCACGAACACGAACTGGCAGGGCTACACGGGCGAGACCACGATGAGCTACTTCAGCCAGATGGCCGGCCTGGCGTGGCACAACTTCGTCTCGGCCGCGGCCGGCATCGCCATCGCGATGGCGCTCGCCCGCGGGATCACCCGCGGCGGCGACGGCAAGGGAAAAGGCACGATCGGCAACTTCTGGGTGGACCTCACCCGGAGCACGGTCTACATCCTGCTGCCCCTGAGCATGGCCTTCGCGCTGCTCCTGGTATCCCAGGGGGTGATCCAGAACCTGGCTCCCTACCGGGAGGTCACGACCCTCGAGGGCGCGAGGCAGACGATCGCGATGGGGCCGGTGGCCTCTCAGGAGGCGATCAAGCAGCTCGGCACGAACGGCGGGGGCTTCATGAACGCGAACGCCGCGCACCCGTTCGAGAACCCCGACCCGTTCACGAACCTCCTCTCCATGTTCATGATCTTCGCGATCCCGGCCGGCCTCACGTTCACGTTCGGCCGCATGGCGAAGGACCAGAAGCAGGGCTGGGCGCTCTTCGGCGCGATGGCGTTTCTCTTCTTCGCCGGCGTCACGGTGGCCTACTGGGCGGAGGCGGGAGGCAACCCGATCCTGACCGCCCAGGGGATCACGGCCGCGCCCGGGAACATGGAGGGCAAGGACGTCCGCTTCGGCATCGCGAACTCGGCGCTCTACGCCACCGTCACGACCGACGCCTCGTGCGGGGCCGTGAACGCGATGCACGACAGCTTCACCCCGCTCGGCGGCCTCGTGCCCCTGTTCAACATCCAGATGGGCGAGCTCGTCTTCGGCGGCGTTGGCGCTGGCCTGTACGCCATGCTGATCATGGCGATCCTGGCCGTCTTCATCGCGGGGCTGATGGTCGGCCGCACGCCCGAGTACCTCGGCAAGAAGATCGAGGCCCGGGAGGTGAAGCTGGCCATGCTCTACGTCCTGGTGTTCCCGCTCGTCATCCTCGCCTTCGCCGCCTGGACGGCGGTGGTGCCCTATGGCCTGGCCTCCCTGAACAACGCGGGGCCCCACGGCCTCAGCGAGATCCTCTACGCGTTCACGAGCGCGGCGGGCAACAACGGTTCGGCCTTCGCGGGCATCGGCGCCAACACGCCCTGGTACAACGTCTCGCTCGGCCTGACCATGCTGATCGGCCGCTTCCTGATGATCGTCCCGGCCCTCGCCATCGCCGGGATCCTCGCCGGGAAAAAGGCGGTCGCGCCCGGACCGGGCACCCTGCCGACGAACGGCCCGCTCTTCGCCGCGCTGCTGGTCGGCGTGATCCTGATCGTGGGGGCCCTCACGTTCTTCCCTGCGCTCAGCCTGGGCCCGATCGTCGAGCACTTCCTCATGCAGTCCGGAAAGGTGTTCTGAGCCATGAGCGACAAGGCGCCCCAAGTCGTCTCCGCCTGGGAAGCACCGCTGCTGCGCGCCGCGCTCGTCGACAGCGTGCGCAAGCTCGACCCGCGAACGATGGCCCGGAACCCGGTCCTGTTCGTCGTGGAGGTCGGCAGCGTGCTCACGACGCTCGTCTGGCTGCGTGACCTCGCCGTGCGTCCCTCGGCTGCGGCGCCCGGGTGGTTCAGCGGGAACGTCACCCTCTGGCTGTGGTTCACCGTGCTGTTCGCGAACTTCGCGGAGGCCCTGGCCGAGGGCCGGGGCAAGGCGCAGGCGGCCGCGCTGCGCGGGCTGCGGCAGGAAACCGTGGCCCGCAAGCTCGATGCCGGGCGTGAGGAGCGCGTGCCCGCCTCCGCCCTGCGCAAGGGCGACCAGGTCGTGGTCGAAGCGGGCGAGGTCATACCCGGGGACGGCGAGGTGATCGAGGGTATCGCCTCGGTCGACGAGTCCGCCGTCACCGGCGAGTCGGCGCCCGTGATCCGCGAGAGCGGAGGGGACCGCTCGGCCGTCACCGGCGGCACCCGCGTCCTCTCCGACCGCATCGTGGTGCGGATCGGGACGAACCCGGGCGAGTCGTTCCTGGACCGCATGATCGGGCTGGTCGAGGGAGCGAAGCGGCAGAAGACGCCCAACGAGATCGCGCTGGGCGTGCTGCTCGCCGGGATGACGATCATCTTCCTGATCGCCTGCGTCACGCTCGTGCCGCTCGGCCTCTACTCCAACCTGCGCTTCTCCCTCACCGTCGTGGTGGCGCTGCTCGTCTGCCTGATCCCGACCACGATCGGCGGCCTGCTGTCCGCGATCGGGATCGCGGGCATGGACAGGCTGATCCGGCACAACGTGATCCCCACGAGCGGGCGCGCCGTCGAGGCGGCGGGCGACGTGGACGTGATGCTGCTCGACAAGACGGGGACGATCACGTTCGGCAACCGCATGGCGAGCGAGTTCCTGCCGGCGCCGGGCGCGCGCGTCGAGGACCTGGCGAGCGCGGCCCAGATCGCCAGCCTCGCCGACGAGACGCCGGAGGGCCGCTCGATCGTGGTGCTGGCCAAGGAGCGCCACGGCCTGCGCGGCCGGGAGCTGAAGCAGCCCGAGGCGCACTTCGTGCCCTTCTCCGCGCAGACCCGGATGAGCGGCTGCGACATCGACGGCAGGGTCATCCGCAAGGGCGCGCTCGAGGCGATCGCGCACCACGTGGCCTCGCTCGGCGGCCGCCTCCCCCAGGAGGTCGAGCAGGCCGCGGCCGCGATCGCCCGGTCGGGAGGCACGCCGCTCGCCGTCTGCGACGGCGCGCGGGTCCTCGGCCTCGTCCACCTCAAGGACGTCGTCAAGGGAGGCATCAAGGAGCGCTTCGCGCGCTTCCGGACCATGGGCCTGCGCACGATCATGATCACGGGCGACAACCCGCTCACCGCCGCCGCGATCGCCGCGGAGGCCGGGGTCGACGACTTCCTCGCCGAGGCGACGCCCGAGATGAAGCTGCAGCTCATCCGCGACGAGCAGGCGAAGGGCAAGCTCGTGGCGATGACCGGCGACGGCACGAACGACGCGCCCGCGCTCGCGCAGGCCGACGTCGCGATCGCGATGAACACCGGCACCCAGGCGGCGCGCGAAGCGGGCAACATGGTGGACCTCGACAGCAACCCGACGAAGCTGCTCGAGGTGGTGGAGGTCGGCAAGCAGCTGCTGATGACCCGCGGCTGCCTGACGACGTTCTCGATCGCCAACGACGTCGCGAAGTACTTCGCGATCCTGCCGGCGCTGTTCATGGTCGCCTTTCCCCAGATCGCGCCGCTCAACGTGATGCGCCTCACCTCCCCCGAGAGCGCGATCCTGTCGGCCGTCATCTTCAACGCCCTGATCATCGTGGCGCTGATCCCGCTCGCCCTGCGCGGCGTGCGCTACCGGCCGCGCGCCGCTTCACAGCTGCTGCGCGAGAACCTGTTGGTCTATGGGGTAGGCGGGCTGATTGCGCCATTTATCGGCATCAAGCTGATCGACATGGTTCTTGTTGCCCTGGGCTTAGCCTAAAAGGGAGTTTCATAAGTATGCAAGCACAGACGAGCACGCGCCAGTTGTTCCGCCCGGCCATTGTGGCGCTGATCTT
>JBGASI010000412.1:0-4561 GCA_044229815.1 Vicinamibacteria bacterium
CTCGTCGCCGGCGCCGCCTGGGTACTGGCCCTGCTGGCGACGTCCACCTGGCTGACGGTCACGCTCGAGGCCTTCGCCTGGACCCGGCCCCTCGGCGAGGAGATCCAGGGCTCGCTCTCCGGCCTGGTCGGCCTGGTGGCGGGCGCCGTGATCGCCGCCGTGCCGGGGCTGCTGGTCGTGCTGCTGATCGTGCTGCTCACCCGCTTCGTGGTCGGGCTGGTGCGGCCGGTCTTCGACCGCGTCGAGCGCGGGGAGAGCGAGGCGGGGCTGCTCAACCGCCACACGGCCGCGACCACGCGCCGCCTCGTGACCGTGGCGCTGTGGCTCTTCGCGCTGGCGATGGCCTACCCCTACCTGCCGGGCGCGCAGACGGAGGCGTTCAAGGGCCTCTCCGTCCTGCTCGGGCTGATGGTCTCGCTGGGTGCCTCGGGGGTGGTGGGCCAGGGGGCGAGCGGCCTCATCATCATCTACGGGCACGCGCTGCGGCCGGGGGAGTACATCCGGGTGGGAGACGCCGAGGGCACGATCGTGGAGCTGGGCCTGTTCTCGACCCGGTTGCGCACCGGGCTCGGGGAAGAGGTCGTGCTGCCGAACAGCTTCGTGCTCGCGAACACCACGAAGAACTTCTCCCGGGTGCTCGGTCGGGGCGGCTTCGTGCTCGACACCAGCGTGACGATCGGCTACGACGCGCCCTGGCGCCAGGTCGAGGCGCTGCTCCTGGAGGCCGCGGGGCGCGTGCCCGGCGTCGCGCGCAAGCCGGCGCCGTACGTGATCCAGACGACGCTCGCCGACTTCTACGTGGCGTATCGCCTGGTGGCGTGCTCGGAAGAGGCGGTCCCGCGGCAGCGCATGGAGGTGCTCAACGACCTCCACGCGGCGATCCAGGACACCTTCAACGCTCACGGCGTGCAGATCATGTCGCCGCACTACGTGTTCGATCCGAGGGTCCCCAAGATCGTGCCCAGGGAGCGCTGGCACGAGCCTCCCGCCCGGGGCGGGGACCCGGCCGTCGCGCCCACGGGAGAGGGAGGACGAGAGTGACACCCGAGGATCGGTCGAAGCTCGAGCAGCTGCTGGTCGGCCAGCGCCTGATCGCGCTGGGCCTCGTCGTCGAAGGGGAGCCGGTCGTGGGGCTCTTGCCCTACGCGGTGGCGGAAGACCGCCGCGCCGTCTACGTGCAGGCCTCGCGGCTGGCGCGGCACTCGCAGGGCCTCAAGGAGGGAGCCCGCTGGAGCGGGGCGATCCACGAGCCGGACTCGCCGGAGACCGACCCGCTCCAGGTGGCCCGGCTCGCCCTCGAGGGCAGCGTGACACCCCTGGCCCCGGGCTCGCCCGAGCTGGCCGCGGCGGCCGCCTGCTTCGTGTCCCGGTTTCCGGCCGCGGCGATGACGCTCTCGCTGCCGGATTTCACGCTCCACCGGCTGACCCTGGAGGGAGGACGGATGATCCTCGGCTTCGGCCGGGCCCTCAACCTCTCCCGGTCTCACTTCGAGGACCTCGACAAGAGCTTGAAGAGATCCGTATAATCGCCGCACGAACGCGGGAAAAACCGCGCGGCGAGGATCGCGTCGAGAGGGCCACGGGGGCACCCCCACGAGGGGCGACGGGGGCAGAGACATGGGCAGGCCGCTGAAGGTGGTCGTGGCGGGGGACTCGCAGCTGGCGGCCCTGAAGCTCGCGGCCGACCTCGACGCCTGCGGTCTCACCCCGGCTTTCTTCTTCGCCGCCGCCGAGGACGACCTCGACCGGCTCGTCCCCGACTGCGAGTTGCTCGTCGCCTGGCATCCCGCGACCGGCCTGCCCGCCGCCCGCGTCCTCGAGCTGTGGGCCGGTCGCGCGGGCGGCCCCCCGATCGTGGTCTACGGCGAGGCGTTCGAGGAGCCCGACCTGATCGAGCTGATGCGCGCCGGCGCGCGCGACTGCCTGCGCCGGGGCGACCTGCCTCGGCTGAGCGCCGCCTTCGAGCGCGAGACGGGCGAGGCGCTGGCCCGCAGGACCCGCGGCGACGCCGACCCCGGCGATCGCTACCGCGCCCTGATCGAGGAGATCCCGGCCCTGACGTACGTCGCCTGGGCCGACGACACCGGCAGCCGCGCCTACGTCAGCCCGCAGCTGTTGGCGATGGCGGGTTTCAGCCCGGGCGAGTGGCTCGCCGAGCCCGACATGTGGGTGCGGCGGCTTCACCCCGAGGACCGCGACTACGTGCTGCGGCAGTTTCGCGAGGCCTGCGCCACCGGCGGCCGTTTCGCCTCGGAGTACCGCATCCTCGACCGCGCGGGGCGTGTCGTGTGGTGGCGCGACGAGGGTCGCGTGCTCCCCGGGCCCGACGGGCGCGCGCGCTTCGTGCGCGGCTTCGTGCTCGACATCACCGAGCAGAAGCTGGCCGAGGAGTCGCTGCGCAAGCTGCGCTCCTACGACCAGCTCACCGGGCTGCCGAACCGGGCGCTGCTGGTGCGCCGCCTCGGCCGCGCGCTCGCCGAGGCCGCGCAGGCGGAGCAGCCGCTGGCGCTGCTGCTGCTGGCGCTCGACCGCTTCCGCGAGGTCACCAACACGCTCGGCCACCACAACGGCGACCTGATCGTGCGCGACCTGGCGCTGCGCCTGTCGGACGCCCTCGGGGACGCCGACCACGTCTACCGCCTGCGCGGCGACGAGTTCGGCCTGCTGCTGCCCGACGCCGACGCGGCCTTCGCGCGCCAGGTGGGCGAACGCGTGCTCGGCGCCCTGGACCGGCCGTTCATGGTGCAGAAGCTGCCGATCGAGATCTCGGCCAGCGTCGGCATCGCCGTCGCCCCGGGGCACGGCAGCGAGGCCGAGACGCTGATGCGCCACGCCGACTCGGCCGTCCAGGCGGCCCGCAACCTCGGCGGCGGCGCGAGCGTCCTCTACTCGCCCGAGTGCGAGCCGCACGACCCGGCGCGCCTCGCGCTGCTCGGCGAGCTGCGCCGGGCGCTCGAGGCGAACGAGCTGGTGCTCCACTACCAGCCGAAGGTCGACCTCAAGCGACGCGAGGTCGTCGGCGCCGAGGCGCTGCTGCGCTGGCCGCACCCGAAGCGCGGGCAGGTGCCGCCGTCCGACTTCATCCCGCTCGCCGAGCGCACGGGCCTGATCCGCCCGCTGACGCGCTGGGTACTCGACCGCGCGATGAGCGAGGTGCGCGGCTGGGAACGCGCCGGCCGGAAGCTGCCGGTGGCGGTCAACGTGTCGGCGCGCAGCCTGCACGACGGGCGCCTGCTCGACGACGTCGAGGACGCGCTGCGCACGAACGGCTGCGACCCGGAGCGGCTGCAGGTCGAGGTGACCGAGAGCGCCGTGATGACCGACGCCGGCCGGGCCGCCGACCTGCTGGTGAACCTGACCCGGCGCGGGGTCGCGATCTCGATCGACGACTTCGGCACCGGCTACTCCTCGCTCGGCCTGCTGCGCCGCCTGCCGGTGGCCGAGCTGAAGATCGACAAGTCCTTCGTGCTCGGGATGACCGGGGACGGCGGCGAGGACACCGCGATCGTGCGCTCGACGGCGGACCTCGCCCACAACCTCGGGCTCACGGTCGTGGCCGAGGGGGTCGAGGACCAGTGGACGCTCGACCAGCTCGCGACCTTCGGCTGCGACCTGGCTCAGGGCTACCACATCGCGCGGCCGATGGCGGGCGATGCGTTCCTGAAGTGGCTGGGCGACTCTCCCTGGCGGACGCTCGAGAGCTGAACGCCGGGGCGGGCCCGGCGGCTCAGTGGCCGACCGGCTCGTCCTCGTAGTCGCCGGCGTCGCCCTTCGACTCGGGAGGCAGCGCCCGCATCGCGGCGCGGACGAGGTCCTGGTGCTGGACCTCCTCGTCGCGCAGCTCCTGGAACAGCCGCTTGACCTCCGGGTCCTTCAGGTGGGGGATCGCGCCGACGAAGAAGGCGTGCGCCTTCTTCTCCGACTCGAGCGCCGTCTCCATCGCCTGGCGCGCGCTCATGAAGGCCCGCACCTGGTCGTAGTCGGGCGCCTCGACGTCCCAGACCTGCGAGCGCTTGACGCGCCGCGGGGTGTCGCCGAACAGCGAGTGGCGGCGCGCGCGCAGCTCCGCGCCGTGCCGCTCCTCGTTGCGCGCCATCGTGGCGAAGAACGTGGCCGCCTCGGGCGTGTGGTGCTGCTGCATCTGGTCCGCGAGCTCGAGGTAGCGCTCGTGGGCCTCCTCCTCGACGAGGATCGCGAGGTCGAGGGCGTCCTGCAGGTCGAGCGCGGCGAAGTCGATCGTGGCGGCCATGGCTTCTCGCCTCAGGGCTGGACGCGGCGGATGCCGGTCACGAAATACTGGGTCTCGCCGAAGCAGCTCGGCAGGGCGAGGTGCTGGGCGTAGGTCAGCACGACGCGCTCGCCGAGGTGCTGGTTGATCTGCGCGGCGATGGCGTCGTCGCGCACGCTGAAGACGTAGATCTCGGGCATGGCGCCGGGGAGGCTGACCATCGCGAGCTCTCCCTCCCAGGTCTTGCAGACCCAGCCCTTCCTCGAGAACTTCTGCACGTAGCCGGCGCGGTCGCCGGTCGAGTAGCTGTAGCCGAGGGCGAGCCAGACGTAG
>JBGASI010000413.1:0-6207 GCA_044229815.1 Vicinamibacteria bacterium
ACAACAGGGCCACGCCCGCGATCGCGAGCAGAGACGCAATCCTCTTCATCTTCGTGTGACGCTCCGGGCCCTGGAAACGCGAGCCCGGGCCTCCATCGTCCGCGACGGGATCGCCCGGCTCCGCCGCGGACGGAGCGGAAGCCGGTAGCGCAGGTTGGATCCTCCGCGAGCACTTATTGTATCAGCTGGCGACGCTCGGACCGGGCCGCCGGCCGGCTATCATGGGCCACATCACGGAGGCGAGATGCCCACGATCTTCGGCCGCACGGTCGCGAAGGACGAGTTGCGCCGGCTGGTCGGCGACGTGTCGCAGCTGGCGGGCATCCGGCTCGTGGAGCTCGCGGACGGTCGCGCGCGCGGCGTGCGCGCGGCCGACGTCCACACGGGCTCCGGCTTCCGCTTCCAGGTGCTGCTCGATCGCGGTCTGGACATCGGCGCGGCCGAGCACGGCGGCCGGGCGCTCGCGTGGATCCACCCCGCGCTCGGCTCCCCCGCCCTCCACGAGCCGGGCGGCCTCGGCTGGCTGCGCACGTTCGGCGGCGGGCTCGTCACGACCTGCGGCCTCACGCACTACGGCGGCCCCGATGCCGAGGGTGAAGGGCACGGGCTGCACGGGCGGGCGTCGCACCTGCCCGCGGAGGCCGTGAGCGTCCGGCAGGAGTGGCGCGGCGAGGAGTACGCCCTGGAGCTCGAGGGGCAGACGCGCCAGGCGCGCCTGTTCGGCGAGAACCTGCGGCTGCGGCGCCGGATCACGAGCCGGCTCGGCGCGACGAGCCTGGCGATCGAGGACACGCTGACGAACGAGGGCTTCCGCGCGGCGCCGCTCGCGGTGCTTTACCACTGCAACTTCGGCTATCCCGTCGTCAGCCCCGACTCCGAGCTGCTCGTGGCGGACCGCTCGCTGCGCGCGCGCGACGCCGCGGCCGAGGCCGGCCTCGCGGAGCACCGGCGCTTCGGCCCGCCCCAGGCGGGCTTCGCCGAGCAGGTCTTCTTCCACCACCCCCGCACGACCGAAGGGGGCCTCGCGAGCGCCGCGATCGTCAACCGCGCCCTCGGCTTCGGGGCGTTCCTGCGCTGGCGCGCCGACGAGCTGCCGGTGCTCGCCCACTGGAAGATGATCGGCGAGGGCGAGTACGTCTGCGGCCTCGAGCCCTCGACCCACGAGATGCGCGACACCCGCGCCCAGCTGCGCGACGAGGGCCTGCTGCGCGAGATCGCGCCGGGCCAGTCCGTCTCGTTCCGCCTCGAGATCGGCTGCCTCGTGGGCGCCGAGGCCATCCGCTCGTTCGAGGCCGAGCTCGCCTAGCCTAGGGCTTCAGGATCAGGCCCTCGTTCTTGCGGCCGTTCATCAGCACCAGCAGCGGCTGCTCGAGCCGCAGGTGGCGTACGTGGGCGGCGCTCGAGACCGCCGGCTGGGCGTCGAGCCAGTCCCAGTCGACCTCGCCGTCGCCCGTCTCGGGGTTCACGGTGAAGTAGCCCACGTTGAAGGACGTCAGGTTCTGGAAGAAGTGCGTGCCCTGCGACGGCGTGACGCTCAGGTCGCGCAGCCCGGCCTCGACGATCACCTGCGCGCCCGACACCTGGTCCCAGCTCACGGGGATGCCCAGCCAGGGATCGCGCGAGCCCCAGCGCCCGACGCCCACCAGCGCGTACGGTGTGCCCGCCGCCTGCAGCAGGCCGTTCAGGCGCCCGACCTCCGCCGCAGCCTCACGGCTGCGCGAGCGCTCGAAGCGCTGGGAGTCGACGACCACGAGGTCGCGGATGCCCTCGAGCCGCCCGTTGCCGAGCACCCTCGCGCCGCCCCCCCGCGCCGGGCCGCAGGCTCACGGCGAACTCGATCTCGACGGGCGTCGCCATGCCCTGCTCGCCCGCCTTCATCAGCACCTCGAGGATCTCGGCCAGGGGAAACAGCCCCTGCTTGAGGATCGGGGCGAAGGTCACGAGCCGCGGCCCGGGCCGCGACAGGCCGTCGTAGACGGCGTCGTTCTCCGGCGAGTAGGTCGACGCCACGGCCGCCAGCGCGCCGTCCGCCTCGGCCGCCGAGAGCGGGAAGCTCTCCTCCCGCATCCGCCCGTCGCTCGACTCGCCCTCGAGCGGCAGGGCCCAGAACTCGCGCTGGGTCGTGTCGAGCACCTCGCTGACGGAGGCGAACTGCAGCACGCTGCGCGGGAAGCGCGGGCAGAAGCGCAGGCAGACCCCGCCCTCGACGATCGCGCGGCCCATGCCGAGCGCTACCGCGGCGATGCCGTCGCCGGCGCCCATCGGCGGCGTCGGATAGAAGTTGTGCGAGCGCGCGACCCCTGAGAAGTCGGGGTAGAAACGGCCCCCGCGCGGGCTGCCGACGATGCGCTGCAGGATCACCGCCATCTTCTCCTCCTCGAGGCGGTACGGCGTCGCCCGGAGGTAGGCCTTGGCGTGCTGCGAGAAGGCGGACGCGTAGACGCGCTTGATCGCGCGGATCGCCAGGTCCACGCGCTCGCCCAGGTTCGACGAGGCGTTCACCAGCATCAGCGTGTCGTAGACGCCGGTGAACGGCTGGTGCTGCGAGTCCTCGAGCAGGCTCGAGGAGCGCACCGCGAGCGGCCAGCTGGCGCGTTCGAGGAAGGCCGCCACGTCCTGCGCGGCCTCGCCGGGAAAGGGCGCGCCCTGGAACTTGCGCGCGATCTCGGCGTCGTCCTCGCACTCGATCGCGAACCAGCGCAGATCGTTGTCGTCGAGGAAGCGGTCGAAGATGTCGGTGCCCAGAACGGCCGAGACCGGCACCGCGATCTCGACGCCCGGGAAGCGGTCGCGCAGGCCCTGCTCCGCGAGCAGCCGACGCACGAAGGCGAGGCCACGCGCCTTGCCGCCGAGCGACCCGCCGCCCATCCGGTAGAAGTCGCCGGAGAGGTCGAAGTCGTCGCGGTCGAAATCGGTGACCAGCGTCCGGCTCTGCTCCCGCCGGTAGCCGGAGATCTCGCGGATCAGGCTCTCGCGCAGCGCCTGCGGCGTGGCGTAGTCCGTGAGCCGCCGCGGGCGCAGTCCGTGCGCGAGCGCGAACTCGGTGCGCGCCTTGAGCCAGCGCGAGAAGTGGTTGCGCTCGGCGTGGTGCAGGATCGAGTCCTGCGGCACGAGGGCCAGCTGTTCCTCCAGGCCGCGCAGGTCGGCCGCGCGGCCGACCTCGCTGCCGTCCCGGGTCCGGAAGACGAAGTCCCCGAAACCGAAGTGCTCGAGCATCACGTCGCGCAGCTCCTGCAGCAGCAGCGGCGAGCCCTTCAGCAGGAAGTCCGCGCCGACGCTGCGGGCGAGCGCCTCGTTCTCGTGGCGCGAGGAGTGCAGCACGATCGGCACGTCCGGGTAGGCCGCGCGCACCTGGCGCGCGAAGTCGGCCCCCGCGTGGGGGTACTTCTGGCCCTCGCGCGGGAACTCGACGTCCGAGATGATGCCGAGCACCTCGTCGGCGTGGGCGGCGAAGGCCTGCTCGGCCTCCTCCCAGGTGGTGCAGAGCAGGATCTTCGGCCGCGCCCGCATGCGCAGGATCTTCTGCGACAGGTTGAGGCCCTCGGTGATCACCCGCTGCGAGTGGTGCAGCAGCTCCGTGTAGATCACCGGCAGGAAGGAGGAGTAGTAGCGGACGTTGTCCTCGACCAGCAGGATCACCTGCACGCCGGCCGACTCCGTGTCGTGCAGCGCGTTCCTGCGGTCCTCGACGGACTTGACGATCGCCACCAGGATCCGCGCGTCGCCCTGCCAGAGGAAGGTGCGCTCGATGTCGGAGGTGTCCGCGCGCGCCTGGAAGTCGGAGAGCTCGCGCGTGTCCCAGGCCAGCAGCACGACCGGCAGGTCGAGCCCCTCGCGCTTCACCCGCCGCGCCAGCTCGGCAGCGTTCATGTCGCCGAGGTGCGGCGTCGTGATGATCAGGTTGAAGCGCGACTGCTCCTTCGCGAGGCGCAGCGCCTCCTCGCCGGAGGAGACGCCGGTGAGACCTGGCGCGTAGTGCAGGTCGAGGTTGCGGAACTCGCCCAGCATGCGCTCGGAGAGCTCGCCCGCCTCCTCGAGGATGAAGGTGTCGTACGAAGTCGAGACCAGCAGGATGTCCATGATGCGGTGGCGCATCAGGTCCTGGTACTCGGTGAAGCGGCGTCTTCCCTGGCTGCTGCCCATGGCGGGCCCCTCGCTCGCCGCGAGACTAGCACGGGCAGCGCGGGCTCAGGCGTCGAGGGCCTCGCGCACGCGGCTGGCCAGGTCGCGCGCCGAGTAGGGTTTCTGCAGGAACACGACGCCCTCGTCGAGGACGCCGTGGTGCGCGATCAGGTCCGCCGTGTAGCCGGAGCTGAACAGCCGGCGCAGGCCGGGACGCGAGGCGGCCAGCGCGTCCGCCAGCTGGCGCCCGTTCATCCCCGGCATCACCACATCGGTGAGCAGCAGGTGGATCGGCCCGGCGTGCGCCCGGGCCAGCCCGAGAGCTTCCTCAGCGGAACCCGCCGCGAGCACGCTGAAGCCGACCGCCTCGAGCGTCTCGCGCACGATCGAGAGGAGCGACGGCTCGTCCTCGACCACGAGGACCGTCTCGCCTCCGCGGTGGGCGGCCCCGGCGGCCGGGGCGACCTCGACCTCGGCCTCGACTTCGGCCTCGGTCCGGCCCAGGAAGATGCGGAACTCCGCGCCGCGGCCCGGGCTGCTGTGCACCTCGATCAGCCCGCCGTTCTGCTTCACGATGCCGTACACCGTGGCAAGTCCGAGACCCGTGCCCTTGCCCTCGGCCTTGGTCGTGAAGAACGGCTCGAATACGTGCGCGAGCGTCGCCTCGTCCATGCCGCAGCCCGAGTCGGACACCGTGAGCCGCACGAAGTCGCCGGGCGGCGCCCCTGCCTGGTCCACCAGGTCGCCCGGCTCCAGGCGCACGTTGGCGGTCTCGATCTCGATCCGGCCGACGCCGGCAATCGCGTCGCGGGCGTTCACCACCAGGTTCGCGATCGCCTGGTCGACCTGCGACGGGTCGATGCGCACCTTCCACAGCTCCGGGCGGGGCCTGAACACCAGCTCGATCTCCTCGCCGATCAGGCGCCTGAGCATCGCGAGCATCCCGGCCAGCGCCTCGTTCAGGTCGATGACCCGCAGCCTGACGGGCTGCCTGCGGGCGAAGGCCAGCAGTTGGCGAGTCAGATCGGCCGAGCGTCGGGCGGCCCGTGCGATCTCCTCCAGGTCGCGCTGCACGGCTGCCTCCGCCGGGAGCCGCCGCTGCGCCATCTCGGCGTGGCCGAGGATCACGCCCAGCATGTTGTTGAAATCGTGGGCCACCCCGCCGGCCAGCCGCCCGACCGACTCCATCTTCTGCGACTGCGCCAGCTGCGCCTGCAGCCTCTCGCGCGCGAGGTCGGCCTGCACCCGGGCCGTCACGTCGCGGTCGATGCCACGGTAGCCCAGCAGTTCCCCGGCGGGCGACAGGATCGGCGTGCCGTTCGTCTGCACGTAGCGCAGGCTGCCGTCCCGGTGGCGGTTCAGGTTGTCGAGGTCGCGGAAGGGTCGCCTGGCGGCGACGATGGCGGCGAACTCCGCGCGGACCCGGGCCTCCTCCTCGGGCTCCATGAAATCGAAGGGCGTCCGGCCCAGCACCTCGGCGGGCGAGTAGCCCAGCGCCGAGCGCACGCTGTCCGAGGCGTAGGTGTAGCGCCCCTGCGGGTCGACCTCCCAGACCCAGTCGGCGGAGGCTTCGACGATGTCGTGGAAGCGCTTCTCGCTCTCGCGCAGGGCCTGCTCCTCGCGAGCGCGCACGATCGCGATCGCGGCCGCGTGGGTCGCGATCTGGATCAGCCGCAGGTGGTGGGCGCTCGGCAGCGCGGGGCTGCGGTAATAGAGGGCGAACGTGCCGAGCACCCGGCCCGCGGCGTCGAGGATCGGCGTCGACCAGCAGGCCCGCAGCCCGTGCGCGAGCGCGAGCTCCCGGAAGTCGCGCCACAGGGGGTCTGTCGCGATGTCCTCGACGAACACCGGCTCGCGCCGCCAGGCCGCGGTCCCGCAGGAGCCCATGCCCTCGCCGAGGCCGACGCCGTCGACCGCCGCCACGTAGGCGTCGGGCAGGCTCGGCGCGGCACCGTGGCACAGGCGAGCGCCGTCGTCGGCGACGAGCAGGATCGAGGCGAGCAGGCCCGCCTCGCGCGACTCGATCGAGCGGGCGAGCACCTCGAGCGTCCGGCCCATCGGGGCTCCGGAGGCCACCATCTCCAG